>SMDP01000083.1 GCA_012911965.1 Geitlerinema sp. P-1104 | reverse complement strand
GCAGACTTGTCGAAAACGGATTTTGTCGGGGCCCGTCTTAATGGCGCATCTCTGGTGGGTGCGACGCTCTATGGTGCTGATTTGACGCAAGTGGAAATGCGATCGGCAGACTTGTATCGCGTGGATTTGCGCCAAGCCTGTTTGAAAGGCGCAGACTTGTATGAATCAGACTTTCGGGAAGTGAACCTCGAAGGAGCAAACCTCTGTGAAGCCAGTTTACGCGGGGCCAACTTCCGCCAGGTGAAGCTGGATCAGGTGAAACTCCACGATGCCGATTTACGGGGTGCCGACTTACGAGGAGCGAGTTGGCTGGGGGTGGAACTGATCCGCGCCTATTTTGAAGAGGCCAATCTCAGCTATGCCAATATGGGCGGAGTCTCCTTTGATGGCGCCAATCTACAAAAGGCCAACATGAGTTGTTCGATTTTAAGTGGCGCGAACCTGACGGAGGTCAATCTCTCGGGAGCGTCCTTAAAAGGAACGAAGTTAGATCAAGCCAATCTCTACGGTGCCAATCTCAGCAATGCCGATTTGACGCAAGCTGATTTGAAGATGGCAGATTTAACCAGTGCTGATTTAAGTTACGCCAACCTCACGGGGGCGGATTTATGGGGCGCTCACATGACAGCCGCCAACCTCCACGGGGCGATTCTCCCCGACGGAACCCGGCAGGGGTAGGGAATAGGGAACAGGGAATAGGGAACAGAAAAGACGTAGGGGCGTACCTTTATGGTCGCCCTAGGCAATAGGCAATAGGCAAAAATATGACCACAACATCTAACAACTTAGAAACCCAACTCACTGAACTCCAAACCACTGCCACCGGGGAGATTACGGCTGCTGATAGTTTAGAGCAGCTTGAGTCCCTGCGGGTGGGCTATTTAGGTAAAAAGGGCCAAGTCTCGAAAATCTTGGGCGGTATGGGCAAACTTGACCCGGGCGATCGCCCCAAGGTGGGGAAACTGGCTAATGAGGTAAAAACCGCACTGGAAACGGCCCTGACTCAGAAAAAAGAACAACTCCAACAGGCTGCGATCGCCGCTCGCTTGGCCTCAGAAACCCTAGATGTCACCATGCCGGCGGTAGTAGTCCCCCAAGGCCGTCGCCATCCTCTCAACAGCACCATCGATCGCATTCTCGATATCTTCGTCGGACTCGGCTATACGGTAGCCACCGGCCCGGAGGTTGAAACGGATTACTATAATTTCGAGGCCCTGAATACCCCGGCGGATCACCCGGCCCGGGATATGCAGGATACCTTCTATCTGCCGGGCGATCGCCTACTGCGGACTCATACCTCCTCGGTGCAAATCCGCTACATGGAACAACAACAGCCCCCCATCCGCGTCGTGGCCCCAGGACGAGTTTATCGCCGCGATACGGTGGATGCGACTCACTCGGCGGTGTTCCATCAAATTGAACTGCTGGCGGTGGATGAGGGACTCACGTTCACGGATTTAAAAGGCACAATCCGCGAGTTTGTGCGCCAGATTTTTGGCGATGTGGAAATTCGCTTTCGCCCGAGTTATTTCCCCTTCACTGAACCCAGTGCGGAGGTGGATGTGAAATGGAAGGGAGACTGGCTCGAAGTCCTCGGCTGTGGAACCGTCGACCCCAATGTTCTAGAGGCGGTGGGCTACGATAGTGAACGCTATACGGGCTTTGCGGCCGGTTTCGGTGTGGAACGCTTTGCGATGGTTCTGCACCAAATGGACGATATTCGTCGCCTCTATAACAGCGATTTACGTTTCCTAAATCAGTTCAATTAGCAGACAAACGGGAAAGGGAAGCTCACCTGCGGCGTGCCCCTAGGTGGGTTCTTCCTACTGTCCCTTAAAGACTGTCCCTTAAAGACTCTCTACCCCTCGGATGATGGTATAGGTTGCCATCAGCAGCAATAACAGACGAAAGAGTCGATTCACCTGCTGTTCGGGTAACTTGGGTAGGGTGCGGCTGCCCAGTTGCGCCCCCAAGACGCCTCCCAGAGACAATAACCCCCCAGCAACCCATAAAACGTTCCCCTGAAGGCTATGCCGCCATAAACCAGATAGGGAAATCAACAAAATTGCCCCTAAACTGGTTCGCACGGCTTGCTTAATGCCAATTCCCACCAATAGCATCTGTAGGGGAACCATCACCACCCCACCGCCCACACCAAATAAGCCTGATAATGTCCCCGCCAGCAGGCCAATTCCCATCATGGTGAGAAAAAACTGTTTAGGGGGCTGTTCGGGGGTCTCTTGGCTGGGCTGGGTTTGAGCAAGACGGCGACGCAACCCCATTAAATAGATGGTTAACAGTTGTAAGCCGGCAAAACTGAACGCCAACAGCCATGAGGGCAGCCAACCCGCTAGCCAAGCCCCCAGTTGGGCGGTACTCATTCCCCCGAGGGCTAAGCCGAGGGACCCCCGAGGATGGATGTCTCGGGTTTGCCAGTTGCGAAAACTGCCGGAGAGGGCGTTGATGAAAACGGCAACTAAACTGGTGGCGACGGCCTGTTGAATTGGCGCGCCCCAGGCCAGTAAACCGGGAACCATGAGCGCCCCCCCACCGATGCCCAGCAGGCCTGAGGCGACACCGGTCACGAGTCCGAGAAGAATCAGTAATACTTCGGCGATCGCCATTAATCTTAATCTTAGGTTTTCGGATGAGGTTGTCGGGCTTGGCGGAAGACTTCAGCGGCAAAGTCGGGATTCTCGGACATGCGCCGAAATAGGGGCGGTAAGTCTTGGGCGTGTTGCTTGAGAAATCGCTCGTAACAGCGTGGGGTGCGCCCGGCGAGAAAGACTAATTCCTCGGCGTTGAGGTTCAGACATTGGGCGATTGAACGGATGACCTCTTCTTTGGCGGCGTAGTCGGCGCGATCGTTCTCTAGTTTGGAGAGATAGGTGAAGTCTAATTCTAGTTGTTGCGCTAAACCCCGCTGGGATAAGCCTAATTCCTTGCGGGCGCTACGAATGACTTGTCCAAAGCTTGCTTCCACATTCAGATCCTCAGGGCTAGGGGCAGGAGATCCCGATGGGGCGATCGCCGTCGGGGTTCGCCTTTTTAGTTTAGCTAGTGCTTGACAAAAAAATCAACGTTGGTTACAGTGGAGTTAAGTTGATTTAAAAATCAACGTTGCGAACGAGAGCGACGCAGCAGACTCTGTCAGATTGGGTCAAGGCTTGGCCTGAGGCTCAATCTGACCTTCCTAAGCAATTCATCCACAGCAAGTCATCTATACTGAGGTTTTAGGACCATGAGCGATGCAGACAAGAGGGCGGGGATTGAGGCATTAGAGGCGATTATCACGGCGCAGCAACAGCAGGCCTATCAAGTGAGGACGCGGGAAGAGGAGGCGCAACAGCAGCAGAATCAGCAACTTCTCTCCCAGGTGGCGGGATATACCAGTGATGCCATTGTGCGGGGTTTGGCGAACTTGCAACTGGAGTTTGAGACTCAGGTGAGCCAGTTGGGCGATCGCCTACAAGGGGAAGTCGAGAAACAAGGACAGTTACAACAGGCCATCATCCTGGCCCGTCAACAGCAGCAGCAACTGCATCAAATCGGCATTGTCGCCGATGGCTTGTACTCTTTGCGGCGGGAACAGGCCCAGAAACAACGACAATTGCACGATGCGATCGCCCAAGCCTTAGAAGAGTTAGAAAGCCAGCAAGAGCAAACTCGCAAACAATGGCAACGGCAGCAACAGCAGCAGCAGGAAAACTGGGAGGTGAAACGCCAACAGCGACAAAAACAGCGACAGCAACAGGAAGCCGACGCCGCCTATGAACAGCAACAGCGGCGACAACGGGATGCTGACGAATATGGGCGCATCCTGCGAGAACAACAGCACCAGTTATCGCAACAGGATTACCAGAAGCAGAAAGACTGGGAGGTGCGGGAAGCGGTTTTAACGGCTAATCAGGAGAAAATTAGCGCCTATCGTGAGCAAGTCGCCCAGATGGAGACGAGCTTACAGGAGAGCTTTAACCAGGCTAAAACTGAGGCAATTCGAGAGGTTCATCAGCAGTCGAGAAGTCGTCGGGAGTTGCTAGAGAAAACCTGGGAAGGTCAACAACAGGGCTATGAGGTGAAATTGGAGTCTTTACAGGAGAGTTTGGCGCAATACGACGCACAACTGGCAGAGATTAGCCAGCAATTGCAAGCCGCTCGGGACCAGGCTCGGTCTTTATCGGTGCAGGCATTTAGCTAATGTTTTGAAGGGGGATAATTCCTCATTTTTACTGTTGTAAACTTTTGGATTTTAGTTAGGAGTTGAATCATGGCTAAACGATTGACGAATCGCAACACCAAGGCGGAAATTTTAGCTGCCTATGATGCCTTAGTTCAGGAGAAAAAACAGGTTGAGACTCAACTCAAACAGGCTCGGCGATCGCCGGTTCCCGAGCTATCTCCCGAGCCATCTCCCGCCTCAGACCCCGCCCCGGCAGTAGCACCAACTGCCAGCGTCATCGGGGAGAGTGAAACTCCCATTACCCAACTCAAGCAGGTTCGATTTCAATTTGGCGGCTTTGTGCATCAGTTGTCTCAGGCGTTAAGCCAAGAAGCCAGTCAGTTTGCCGAGGTCTCTGGGGCGATTCAGGCTGAACAACAGCGGTTGCGAGAGTTATATGAGATTGAGTCCATTGATGAGACGACATTACGCCAGTTAGTTGACACGTACTTACAGGAATCAAAACAGTTTGCCGATGAATTTGCTCAGGAACAAGAGCGGCTACAGAATGAGTTAGAGCAGCAACAACGGGACTGGCTCAAGGAACAAGAGGAATGGCAGCGTTGTTGGGATGAAGAGCAGCAACACTTCGAGAAAACTTGGCAGCGAGAAGAGCAAGACTATACCTATCAACAAACCCAACAGCAGCAACAGGAAGAAGACGAGTATCAGCAACAGCAGCAGCAGCAGTATCGACGCTTAGGGGAGATGCGAGAAGAGCAAGAACAGGTGTGGCAAGACCAAGAAGCGGCTCTGGCCGCACGAGAAGCGGAATTTGCTGACCTCAGCCAGAAGGTTGAACAGTTCCCCCATCAGCGGGATGAGCAGATCGAGACAGGAAAACGTCAGGGAGAGGCGATCGCCAACCATCAAGTCAAAGCCGCCCTAGACCTACGTCAGCAAGAGATTGAGGGGCAAAAACAGCGTTACGACCTACGCATCGAGGGCTTAGAACGGACCATCGGCGATCGCCAACAGCAACTCCAGACGCTTTCCCTCCAACTCCAAGCCACCTTGGAGCAAGTGCAAGAGTTAGCCGTTAAAGCCATTGAAGGGAACGCCAACCGTGACTCCATCGAGGCGGTGAAAGAAATTGCCCTAGAACAAGCGAAAACCATGGGGCGGAACAGGTAGGCAGCGGCATCCGTTAAGATAGACCTGGATGAGAGTGCCAATTCACTCGCTGTCCACCACTTAATGGTCATGGGAGAGTCGTTCAAACCATGTTAATTGAAGATGAAGAACTCCGGGGCATCTTCCAAGAAGCCAGCGAAGATGGTTTAAGAAAAATCAGGGAAGGACTCACCCAGCTCCGTGATCATCCCGATAACCGTGATCTCCTAGAGGACTTACTTCGAGAAAGTCATTCTCTCAAAGGGAATGCCGGGATGTTGGGCTTAAAAGATATCGCCACCTTAACCCAACAGTGGGAACATCTGCTCAGTCAAGTGCATGATGGCAAGACGGACTTTTCCGAAGATCTCGCGCGACGACTTGAGGATGGCTTAACTGCCTTAGAGGGCTTAGTCCATGAAGCCATCACGGGGGAAGCTTCGGGGGTTCAAACCTTTTACATTTTGGCAGAGCTGATGGGGTCTGAGGAGACCTCCTCCAGTCCTAGCCCCCAGGTGGCGGAGACTCCCCAGAACCTGGATAGTCCTAGCTTGCCCCCCGTTGAGGAGGCCCCTCCCCTGCCAGCCCCCCAGAGCGCCCCGGAACCGGCGTCAGAGGGGTCAGAGGGGTCAGAGGGGTCAGAAGCGTTTGAGATTGATGAGCTATTGAGCCGCATTGAAGTGGGACTGGTGGACTTGGAAGAGCAGGATGCCGACTCAGGGGCTAAGGGTGGGGGTCATCAACAGGATCTGCTGGAATCTCTGTTTCGGGATCTCGAACTCTTGGAACAGCTAACGGGGAATGATGGGAATCTGCGGACGTTGACCCATGCTTGGAAACAGGATCTAGTCCGGCTGACAGAGGGTGACAACAGTTTTGAAACTCACGCCGATCACCTCTATGAGGGACTTGATGCCATCCGTGACTATTTCCGGCCCGACTTGCCATCCCATCGAGATCCTGCCCCAACCCCAGCCCGGGAGCATCCAGCGCCTCGTGAATTGATGCCGGTGGACTATATTGAGGATGAGGAATTACGGCATACCTTCCAACTGGCAAGTCAGGATCATCTGCAAAAACTCTACGATGGCTTATTGCATTTAGAACAATCTCCGGGCGATCGCGTCAAACTCGATGATATGCTGCGGCAAATCCATAGTTTGAAAGGGGATGCAGGGATGCTCGGGGTGAGTGCCGTGGCGCAACTGGCCCATGAGTGGGAACAGGCGTTGGTCCCGGTTAAATCTGGGGATGTGGTCTTAACTAGCGAACGCTGCGATGAGCTGCTGCGGGGACTCGACTATATCCGACAGTGTATTGACCAGGCGGTGACCCTCAACGAGACCCCAGACCCTTCGCCGGAGGAGAACTCCCTGTCAGCCCCGGTGGCGGAGAGTCGTTATATCGAGGATGAGGAGTTACGGCAGACGTTCGGGGTGGCCAGTGAGGATCACTTGCAGAAACTCGATGCCGGTTTGTTGTATTTGGAAACTCATCCCCAAGATGGGGCGAAATTAGATGAATTGCTGCGGGAAATCCACAGCATTAAAGGGGATGCGGCCATGTTGGGCATGACGGATATGGCTCAACTGGCTCATGAGTGGGAACAGCAATTGCTGCCGGTTAAGGAGGGGAGAGAGTCTTTTGATGCCTCTCTGTGCGATCGCCTTGGGGAAGGGATTAAGGCCCTACAACAACTGGTTCAGGAAGCGGTCACAAATTGTCCGGCCCAACTATCTCTATTGGATGGTTTGGCGGCTCTGCGGGGTGAGGCTCCGGGACGACCCCCCACTAGCTCGGTCTCCTCGGCTCGTAGTTCATCGGCTTCCGGGGGACCCTCTGAGCCGGATGAGGGCAACTATCGCATTGATACGATTCGGGTGGATACTCAGAATTTGGATGCTCTGATGACCACGGCCGGAGAACTGACGGTGACCAAGATTCGCATTGCTCACCGACTCTCGGAAATTGAGGAAGTGGTGGCCTTTTGGGAGGAATGGGCCCGTGAAGCTGGGAATACATCGTTGAAGCTCAGTCATCCCTTACAGGATGAACTGCAAAAAACCAGGCAGCGTCAGGAGATTTCCGCTCTGGGGATGGGTGATGAGATGGGGAATGGCCGAGTTGAGGGTGAGGGACGCTTCAATGGGGCAACTCATTCGGCCTTGCTGAATTTCGCTCGCTTTCAGGAACAGAATCAGGCTCGTTTGGAAACTTTGGGGAAACTGGTGAATCGTCTCCAGACCGGGATTGCGGAGGATACGGCTCGTTTGGAAACCTTGGCTGATGATATTGAGGAGGGGGTGCGGACGTTACGGCTGCTGCCGTTGTCGACCATCTTCAATCTCTATCCAAGACTGGTTCGCGATTTGGCGCGATCACAGGGTAAGGAGGTGCGTCTGAAGATTATTGGCGGTGACACCCGCGCCGACAAGCGCATTTTAGAGGATATGAAGGACCCGCTGACTCATATTATCCGCAATGCGATCGACCATGGCATTGAATCCCCCGAAGAACGGAAACAGCGGGGCAAACCCAGTACGGCGACGATTACCTTACGGGGCTATCAAACTGCCAGTACCATCGCCATTGAGGTGAGCGATGATGGCCGGGGGTTGGAGATGGAGAAGATTAAAAAAACGGCTCTGAAAAATGAGGTGGTTTCCCCGACGGAACTTGAGGCCATGACCCCAGGGCAAATTCAAAACCTGATTTTTATGCCGGGTTTCTCAACCCGCAGCTTTGTGACGGAAGTGTCCGGCCGGGGGGTGGGGTTGGATGTGGTTCGCGCCAATGTGGAACGGCTCAAAGGCTCGGTTCATGTGGTGTCTAAGCCCGGACAAGGCTGTTCGATATCCCTACAATTGGGAACGACTCTGGCGACGGCTCATGTGTTGCTGTTGGAGGTACAGCATATTTATCATGAGGCGACGGGAACGACGCTGCCTCGACAGTCCTATGCTCTACCGGTAGAATTTGTGCAGACGGCGGTGATGATTGCCCCGGATGATATCTTTTCCCTGGAGGGTCGCGAGACGATTCTCTATGATAGTCAGCCGATTTCGGTGGTGCATTTGGCGGATATTTTGGAGTTGCCGATTAATTCGGAGATGCAGCAGGCTCAGAAGTCTCTGGCCTGTATTCTGTTGAAGGTGGGAGAGGATTGGTTGGGGGTATTGGTCGATCGCCTCATTGATGAGCAAGATGCGATTCTTAAGCCCCAAAGTAAGCTGCTGAAGCGGGTTCGTAATGTGTCGGGGGCGACGATTCTGGGGACGGGGGAAGTCTGTATGGTGCTGAACCCGGTGGATATTATTAAGTCGGTGCGGGGGGTTCATCGTCGTGCCACTCAGGTTGTGGATGCTTTTGCTAATGTTGAGGGGACGCTGAGGTCGGAGACGGCGAAGCAGACGCTCTTGTTGGTGGAGGATTCGATTACCACACGGACTCAGGAAAAACGGATTTTAGAGGCGGCGGGCTATGAGGTGGTGACGGCTGTCGATGGTGTGGACGGCTACAATAAACTGAGATCGGGTCAGTTTGATGCGGTGGTGTCGGATATTCAAATGCCGAATCTGGACGGGTTGGAGTTAACGGCCCGTATCCGCACTCATCCGGATTATAGTGAACTGCCGATTATTCTGGTGACCTCTCTGGCGACGGATGAGGATCGTCGGCGGGGGGCTGAGGCGGGGGCGAATGCCTACATCACAAAAAGTAGTTTTAATCAAGATGTGTTAGTCGAAACCCTACAGCGGTTAATCTAAAGAGACTGTCGATTCAGACTCAAGCACATCCCGACAAGAAGTGTAATGGCCATTCGTGTTCTCATCGCTGAAGATTCTCCCGTTGTGCAGGTCATTCTGCGACGGATGCTGGCAACCTATCCAGATATTGAGTTGGTGGGGATGGCTGGCAATGGTAAGGAAGCGTTAAGGATGCTGCCCCAGGTGTTGCCGGATGTGGTTTGTACGGATTTTCATATGCCGGAAATGAATGGCCTGGAACTGACTCAGGAGATTATGGCGACGATGCCCCGGCCGATTCTGATTTTGAGTGCGTCGGTTCAGGCGGAGGATACGCAGAATGTGTTTCGGGTGTTGAAGGCGGGGGCGGTGGATGTGTTGCCGAAACCGATTAATGGGGGGGCGAATAATTGGCAGGATTTGCAATTGGAGTTGATTACGAAAATTCGTGTCTTGTCTGGTGTGGCGGTGTTTACTCATCGCCGTCAGTTGGTGACTGAGAATCAAAGGGACTATTCGCCTGTCGTTACGCCATTAAGGTCAAAGCAGGTAGGACAAAATTCAGTCCCAACTATCGCCCGAGAGGTGCGGCAACGAATCTATGAGTTGGTGGCGATTGGGGCCTCGACCGGGGGACCCCAGGCGTTACAAGGGATTTTACAGCAGATTCCTCCGGGGTTTCCGGTGCCGATTGTCTGTGTGCAACATATTAGTCGGGGCTTTTTGACGGGGTTGGTGAATTGGCTCAATACGGAATGTAGGGTTCCGGTGAGGATTGCTCAGCCAGGGATGCGGGCGGAGGCGGGGGTGATCTATTTCCCGCCGGAGGACCAGCATTTGACGTTTAGTCGTCCGGGGGTGTTTGCGACGGCTCCTCTGCCGCCGTTTTCGGGTCATCGTCCGTCGGTGACGGTGACGTTTGAGTCGGTGGCTCAGGTGTATGGACGGCGCTGTGTGGCGATTCTCCTGACGGGGATGGGTAAGGATGGGGCGTTGGGGATGCAGGCGGTTTCTCAGGCGGGAGGGGTGACGATTGCCCAGGATGAAGCGACGTCGGTGGTGTTTGGGATGCCGAAGGAGGCGATCGCCCTGGGGGCGGCTCAGTATATTCTGCCCCTGCCGGATATTGCGCCGGTGCTGTTGAAACGCTTATTTGTGGGTTAATTGGGCTTGCGTTCTGGCCCGTTATGGGAAATACTTGGAAGTAGCTAGTTCCGACGTGTTGTAAGGTTTAATGACTCCCCAAAAGCGGCTCCCTCTTTCTAGTCAGCGACGACAGTCTCTGAAGTTGCTTCAGTCTCCGAGGTTGGGGGCAACCCCCGAGGGAGGGGTGGGGCTGCTGTATCCCTCACCGCTGTTGTTGCAACGGTTGACGCGGGGGGTGTTTTGTCAGCATGGATTGCGATCGCTGCGGTTATGGGTCTGGTTACATCTGTTGTATAGTCCTCGCTATGGCTCTTTCTGGAATCAGGGAGAGGGAACGGTTCCTGAGTTGTTTAGTTATGCCCAATGGCGGGATGCCTTTTTTACGGCGGACCATCCTAAGGGGGAGGAGATTCCCCCAGTTCACAATTCCCGCTGTCCTTGTAGTCGCCGCGCTTATGATTGGGTGCTGTTGGTGGTGGGCCGTGAGGGGATGGAAAATTGGATTGAGGCGGTGTGTGGGGAGTTGGGGGTGGAGCGATCGGATTGGCAGGAACGCTTGGAACAGCGGTTGTTTGGGGTGACGCGGCGATCGCTGGCGGATGATTTACGCTTGTTGGTGGAGTTGGGGTTATTGGAGCGTCAGGGCCATAAGTTTGCGCCTCTGGAGGAACTGCCGCAATGGGTGCGGGAACCGATGGCGAAGGGGTTTGCCCCTAGGAAGGTTAAGACGGGGCCTCTGAGACGGATGGGGCCGGGGGTGCCGGAGGTGCTATTTGGTAATTTGGATTTTGGCAGTTTGGCGCAACGCTATGGAACCCCGGTGGCGGGGGTGCAGCGGTTTTTTGTTCATGTGGATTATGTGGTCCGGGATGGCCAAATTGACCAGGTGGAGGATTGGCAGGAGGCGTTATATCAACTCTGGCAGCAGTCCCCGGTTCCCCCAGTGCGGCTGTCCTATCGGAGTTCGCGCCTGGGGGGGGTGGTGGCCTGTGTGATCTATCCGGTTTGCTGTTATTATATGCGGCGATCGATTTATCTCTGTGGCTTCGGGCAAACACCCACGGGTCAAGGGAAGTGGTATAACTATCGCTTAGATCATATTGAGGCGTTACAGCCGTTAACCTGGGAAGCGCAGGAGGTGCCGGGGTTCCTAATTCAAGGGTATGAACAGGAGCGTCTGCCGGTTCCCGATGATATTCGTGGGGAGATGGAGTCAGTCTGGGGGTTTGATTTTTATTTACCGCCACGACGGATGATTTTGCGTTTTGAGCGGGAGTTTCATCAGGGCTACATTGCCGGAACCTTCCGCCATGAGACGTTTGAACAAATTTCCTATGAGACGGTGGGGCAGCAGATTGAGCGATTCGCTGAACCGGAGTATCGGGAGCGGTTGTTGTCGGTGTGGCGATCGCGCTCCCCGGAAGATGCCTATTATCAGGCATTATACCGTCACGGGGATATCAATGTGCAGATGCGTCTGCGGGCCTGGCGACCCTTGGGGGAGGTCTTATGTCCGGGGGTGTTACGGGATGAGATGGCCCAGGAGGTGAAGCAGGAACATGGTTGGTATTTTGGGCAATAGGGAACAGGGGTAGGGGCGTACCTTTATGGTCGCCCTCTTTATGGTCGCCCTCCGGGGTAGGGGCGTACCTTTATGGTCGCCCTCTTTATGGTCGCCCTCCGGGGTAGGGTGCGTCCCGGCATGGTTTGATGTTGGGCTTCGACGACTCGGTTAAAACTTGCCGGAACGCACCGCTTGGGTAGGTTCTCCTTCTCTTCCTCGTGTCATGGCTGAAGCCGTGACACGGACTTTGGGCGGCTCTGCCGCTGTAGGGCCCTACCAGCCTCGTTGTCGGTCTTGATAATAGCGTCGTTGTTGGTCTTCCCGTTGGCGGCGTTGGTTCTCTCGGAAGAGGAACTTACCGAGACTGGCACAACATTGTCCTTGATTGCGACGGACAAAAAAGGGTAGGGTGAAGCCCACTAAACTATAGTAAATAAAAGTACGGCGGGGATAGTGGGTTGGTGATGAGGAGGGGTCATCCTCGGAATTGGCCTGGGCGGCTAGGGTTGCAGCAGCATCGTTACAGGCAGCAAAGCGGCGTTTGGACTGGGCGATCGCACTGAGGAGGTCGGTTTCAGTGAGGGCGTTTTTGACATGGCAGGAACAAGACTCACCCCCGTGGAGAAGGCGATGGGCGCAGGAATAGCCCTTATGGGGCGAGAGATAGGTTTGATATGCGGAAATCAGCAGAATCAGCAGGCGACGAAGTCGGGAGTCAATGGCGGCGAGTACGGCCTCTTGACGGGGGATGAGGAGCGGAACGTAAGAGAGATTAAACATGATTTGAGGACAAGGTTAAGGTGACTGGAAATGCCGAGTTATCATCCAAATTGGACGCGGACGACGCGGGGAACAGCGTCTAGGACTTGGGCGATGGGAACCAGACGGCCGACGGTGGTGTAGAAACCGTTGCCGACGGGGGTGCGGGTGGACCGTTCCCGAAATTGCTGCCGGTGTTTGAGGAACCAGTCGCGGGTTTCGGGCATGGGCAGTTGATAGAGGCTGCGATGCTCATCCCGTCGTCCATACTGTACATGGTTGGTTTGACTACTTAGGTTAGAGAACTGGGGCTATTATACAGATTGCCTTGGAGGGAGAGTCTTCCAAGGAGTGGCATCAGAAGAGGGGAGAGAGAAAGGGGGGAGCTGGGTGATAGCTTTAGCCCAGTCAGTATAGGGTTCTAGAAGTCCCAGTTCTCAGGCCACCGCTTGCAGAGAGAGCCGTCTGAGGATATCAATGGTGATGGGCCGCTTGTCATCCCAAAAAATCATTGAATCGAGACAGCTTTGAGCGGGTTTGGAGGTGAGGAGTTCAAGGATAAATTCGGCTTCGGCTTGACTATCGAAGGAGAGAAAATTGACCGTTAAAACCGGATGGCATTTGTGCATTCAGGCTAGGATATAGATGACACTTACCGTCACCGGACGACTCATGTCGAAAGACAAATAAACAGGCATTAACGGATACATGAAAATGAAGTTTGGCATCAATTAGATAGATGTCGGCGCTGAAGGCTTGGTTGTTTTTTTGCTTAATTTGATAAAATACTTTGCGAGCGACAGAATCCTTACAGAGAATCGCAAGTATTCCCGTTTGAGGGGGAAGCTATTTGCTGAATTGAAGCAGCATCCATTCGGAAATATCAAAACTAGCTGATCCGGTGATAGCTTCGATTCTTCGTCGGTTTTGATGGTTGGATTCTGCTTCGGAAAATTTTCTAGCTTCACCTCGTAAGACCTGAAGGGTTAACTGAGGTGCGAGTTCTCCTGGCTGCTGGGTCTTGTTTGCCAAAATCGGTGCCATTTTTGCTCAAGGCTTATTATACTATGAGACGTGAGGGGTCTAAGGATTACTCATTCCCCCGCTTATGAGAGGTTAGGGTCTGACATTGGTTTTTGGGTTAGTTGGCTACATCTTTCGAGTTGAGAAATTTAGTTTCTCAGGATATTTAGGCTTTGAGGGCTGGGGATGGAGGCAATAGCTCGCAGAACAGAAGCGCAAGCCAAGAGGATTTAGGATCAACGATGCCGACAGGTTCCCTTTGGCTTACGTTAGGCTGAGACAAAACTGAATTAAAAAATCCAGGGGAATATGCGTCAATTACAAATCCGAGTCCCGCAGGGTTGCGGGCAACAGGTGGTGAAGATTGCTCAGGATTATGATGCTTCCAATCTGATCCAGTTTGAGGCAAAAGACCCAGCAGATCCCGTGGATGTGGTGTTTTTGCACGTTTCTAACCGCCGAGTGGAAGGGTTGCTTGAGGCGTTGGAATCCATTGAAAACCTGGCAGTGACCTTAATTCCTCGGGGAGTGATGCCCCTCCATCCGCCGATCGCGGGGGCCCCCGATCAAGTGACGGAGGTTCAGCCACTCAGTCCAATCGAGATTTTTCTCGGAGGATTGCAGAGTGTGGGATCTTGGCGGGGATTTTTGGGATATGCGGCCCTAGCGGGGGTGGTGGTGTGGATTGGCTTGTTTACCAATAGCAACTTTTTATTGATTGCCGCGATGATGATTGCACCATTCGCGGGTCCGGCGATGAATGTGGCGCTCGCTACGGCGCGAGGGGACAAAAACTTGCTCAAACGCAGTCTGTTGCGTTATTTTAGCGCCTTGGCGGTGTTAATTGCTGTGACAGCTTGCTTGAGTTTAATCATGCAGCAAGACATGACGACCCCGTTTATGGTGGAAAACTCTCAAATTTCCTCCGTCGCCATTTTGCTGCCTTTAGCCGCAGGGGCTTCTGGGGCGTTAAATTTGGCGCAATCGGAACGCAGCAGTTTGGTGGCAGGGGCATCGGTGGGAATGTTGGTGGCGGCCTCCCTCGCTCCCCCAGCGGGAATTATCGGTATGTCGATTCCCCTGGGACGCTGGGATATGATTGTCAATGGCCTATTTTTGCTGGTGTTGCAATTATTCGGGATTAATGTGTCGGCAGCCATTATGTTTCGAGTGTTTGGAGTAAGGGCCCGGGGGGCTAGATATGATCGCGGCACGAGAAAGCTATTTCCGATTTCGCTGGGATTGACGACTGTTGGACTGGTGGCGTTGCTGATTTTGCAGTTTTCTGATGCTCCCAATTTTCAGCGGCCTAGTCAGGCACAGCGGATTAATGCAGATATCAAGGAGGTGGTGGCAAACAGCAATTTGGCGGAGTTCGTGGAGGGAAATGTGCGGTTTGCTCAGCCCAATATTTCTGACCAAAATACGCTACTGGTGGTGGTGTATGTGCAGAGTCAAGAGGGGGTCGATTTGTCCACAGAAGAGATTCGCGATCGCCTGACAGGGGCGATTCAGGCTCATATTTTGCAGGAAGATTTTAATGTGATTCCCTTGGTTTCGGTGACGGTGTTGGAAACGCCTGATTTTTTGGAGAATTCCCGGTAGGTTCAATCTGGGGAGGGGTGGTGATGATGAATAGAGAGCATCGGGCGGGGGGGGTAACTCCCCGATCAACGTAGGTTAAACCGACTGTAAGTCTTATGGCACAATGTTTTTAGTCGGTTTTTCTCTGACTGTTTTTATGGGTTTAAGCCCTAGTTGATTATTGCTATGGTATTCACAACTCCACCAGTTGTTAGTCCTGCTTGACTGCTAATTCATCTCTCAATAGGAGTAGAGACAAAAGTAGGAAAAATAAGGGAAAAAAGGTAACGACTGATCGCCCAATCCTATGGCAGCATTCAGTCCTAAAATCTAAACCGACCTATGGGAGCGCGATCGCCTAGTGAGGAATAGGTAAATAACCTCACCCTTCCGAGAGATGAATCTCCCTGATGAGCGTGATGTAATTAAATATATAGGGCGGAAAGATTCTGTGATTTTTCCAAACACGATCCAGTTTTTAAACAGGAGAAAAATATGGCTACAGCATATCAAAAACGAGCCGTTGGCATATTCGCCACTCAGAGCGAAGCCGAACGAGCACTGCGGGACGTTAAAGATAGTGGTTTCCCCATGGACCGCGTATCTGTGATTGCCAAGGATAAAAATCGTCCAGTCTCGGATGACCTCCACGGTGGGGACGAAGGGAATAAAGCTGATGAAGGTGCAGCCGTCGGTGCAGCGACGGGTGGGACAATCGGAACTATTACGGGTTTACTCGTTGGTTTAGGTGTACTTGCCATTCCTGGCATTGGTCCCATCATGTTAGCCGGTGCTACGGCAACCGCTGTAGCAACGACTGCCGGGGGGGCTGCGATCGGTGCAGCAACAGGTGGCCTCATCGGTGCTTTAGTGGGTTTGGGTATCCCTGAAGAACGCGCCAAAGTGTATAAAGAGCGCGTTGCCCAAGGTGACTACTTAGTGATTGTCGACGGAACTGAAGCGGATATCACTCGTGCCGGTAAGATTTTAAAACGGGGTGGTATCGAAGAATGGGGTGTGTATGATGCTCCCGAGAACCATGACAACCGTGACAACCGTGACAACCGTGGGAACCATGACGTCAACAATCAGGCTAATGGGGTCCGTCGTCAAAAAACAATCGCAGAAGATCGCACCTCCATGCTTGAACAGGAACAGGAACAGGAACTAGCACGGGCACGGGCGCGGGAACAGGAACTGACACGGGCACGGACACGGGAACAGGAACAGGGACAAGAACTGACACGGGCACGGGCCGGGAAACAGGAACAAGAAGTCGCTCGGAAACAGGAACAGGAACTGGCTCGGGCACGGGAACAGGAACAGGGACAAGAACTGGCTCGGGCACGGGCCGGGGAACAGGAACAGGAACTGGCACGGAAACAGGAACAGAAACTAGCACAGGCACGGGAACAGAAATATGAACAGGAACTGGCACGGGCACGGGCCGGGGAACAGGAACAAGAACTGGCACGGAAACAGGAGCAGAAACTAGCACAGGCACGGGAACAGGAACTGGCACGGGCACGAGATGCGAATCGCACCGATGGCGATGTCCTTTATGAGGATAGTGTCGTCAAGGTCGTTGATTACACCAGAGACCGGGATAGCCGCCGGTAATCCTAGGTTTTTCTAAGACCGGATTAGGCTGGAACCCTTCAGGTTAACCAAACTGAAGGGTTCCAGTGCTCCTTCTCTTGTTTCTTTACAGAGAATCTTAAACAGATTATTTCAATTGGGGTGATTGGATGGAGCAAGAAAATCCACAAATTTAACTAAGTTTGTAAACGGCTTGCATCTAATCGCACATCTAAAGCTAAAAAAAATCAGGAAACGAACCATGAAAAAGATTACTTCATTTTTACTCGGAATCACTGTTTTATTCGGTGCTGGTGCTTGTCAGGAGTTAGAACGAACTTCTTCTGATGCTCCGAGCAGTCTGGACGGAACCAGCGATGACCCGGCTCAAGTTCAAGATACTCAGGATGATTCTACAAGTGATACGCGTCGTGCTCAACTCGATAGTGACATCCGGGCGCGGGAAGAACGAACGGATGCGTTTGGCGACCCCGAAAACCGCTCAGATGGTGACCTCGCCAGTGAGGTCAGAAGTAAGTTGGAGGCGAATATTACCCAAGGTCAGTTGGGGGTTAAGGCTGAAGATGGTGTGGTGACTGTGGTGGGAACGGTTCCTAACGAAGCAGACCATGATTCGATCGAGACGTTAGCCCGGGAAATTCGCGGGGTAAAAGATGTGGAAGTAGACGTGCGAATTGTTGAACCGGAGGAACCGGATGAGGATTCGGACGATCAATAGAATAAGTGGGCAATCATTATCGCGATAATGATTGCCAATTGTTAAAAAACAAGGTGCGTTAGATGTTTGTCTAATGCACCTTGTTTGTTGGAGTGGGTTCAACTCCTCTCGTGTTTACGTCCTCTTGCGGGGAAAAGATAGGAAACAACGGAAACACTAATCTGTTTTTCGCACGAAGAGTACGACTGCTCCAATCACTATAAAACTAATTCCCCACCAAAGTGGATTGCCTGGTA
>SMDP01000082.1 GCA_012911965.1 Geitlerinema sp. P-1104 | reverse complement strand
GGATTAGGCGTCGCCGCCGCCCTAGCCCAACAACAAGGAGTCCCCCTCAACCAAATCACCTCTCGCCAAGTCCGAGAGCAATGGGATCAGATGACCGAACGCACCACAGAACTGCGAGGACGAGTCACCGCCGATGTTACCCAATACAGCGAAGTCCGTTAATTGCCTCTTGCCGGAAGAGGGCGACCACAAGGGTACGCCCCTACGTCTTTTCTCCGTGTCCTCTGTGCCTCTGTGGTTCCCCTCCCCCCTCAAACCTCTCGAAACGGCAACAGCAACATCCAAGGCAATTGTTCCACCTCAGGTTTCCCCTGATACTCCCCTAAACCAATGGTCATGCCATCATGACTTGCAGCAGGTTGGGCTTGATAGGTTCCCAGGAGATAGTCCCACCAGGGGAGATTGAAGCCAAAATTGCTGTTGGTTTCACTGGGGATGACGGAGTGGTGGACGCGGTGCATATCGGGGGTGACTACCAGTAGCCGTAAGAGGCGATCGAGTCCTTTGGGAAGACGAACATTGCCATGATTGAACATCGCGGTTCCATTGAGGATAATCTCGAAGAGAATCACCGCCAAGACTGGGGCCCCTAGGAGGATAATGGCGACGATTTTGATGCCTAGAGAGAGAAGGATTTCTAGGGGATGAAAGCGTAGGCCCGTGGTGACATCGAAATCTAAATCGGCGTGGTGGACTTTATGGAGTCGCCAGAGGGTAGGGAGGGCGTGAAACATGACATGTTGGAGGTAGATCACGAAGTCCAAGGCCAAGATGGAGAGGAGAATGGCTTGCCAGGAGGGACGGGAGAGGATGTTAAACAGTCCCCAGCCTTGCTCTTGGGCGATCGCCGCTACGCCAACGGCGGCTAGGGGAAAGATGGCTCGTAACAGCAAGGTATTGAGCACGACGAGTCCTAGGTTACTGAACCAGCGTTTGAGTTTTGACTGCTGAAGCTGACGCTGGGGGGCGATCGCCTCCCACAGTCCCATCAGAGCTAAGATACCGAAGAAACAGCCTAGGCGGATTAGGGGTTCGTTCTCCATCAGATGTAATTACTGGTGATGTCCATTTCACTCTGTCCATTTCACTATAGCGATCTTGCGATTTTGCGGCTGGGGAGGAACGATTGAGCGTTTGGGGAATTAGAATGGTTAAGAGAATGCCAGACCGTCAACACAGGGGATTATGACACCGACTGTTTATATTGAAAATCTCAAGAAAACCTACGGCGATGTCACCGCCATTGAGGATGTCTCCTTCTCGATCAATCCCGGGGAGATTTTTGGCTTACTGGGTCCCAATGGGGCGGGCAAAACCACCACGATTCGCTGTCTCTGCACTCTCTCGAATCCTGATTCGGGGCGGATTGAGGTGTCTGGGGTGTCGGCGATTGATCAGCCTCGGGTGGTGCGTCGCTTGCTGGGCTATGTGGCTCAGGAGGTGGCGTTAGATAAGGTGTTAACGGGACGGGAGTTGTTGCGCTTACAGGCGGCGTTGTATCACTTGCCGAAGGGGGAGATTGAGGGCCGGATTGAGGCGGTGTTGGAGATGTTTGGGTTAATGGAGTACGGCGATCGCAAGACGGGAACCTACTCGGGAGGAATCCGCAAACGCCTGGATTTGGCTGCTGGGTTGCTGCATCAACCGGATTTGTTGGTGTTGGATGAACCTACGGTGGGTTTAGATATTGAAAGCCGGGTGGCGGTTTGGGGCTTCCTACAGCAGTTACGGGAACGGGGAACGACGATTCTTTTAACGAGCCATTATCTCGAAGAGGTGGATGCGTTGGCCGATCGCGTGGCGATTCTCGATCGCGGCCGGGTGATTGATGTGGGTACTCCCTCTGGCTTGAAAGATAAGGTGGGCGGCGATCGTATTACGCTGCGTATTCGTGAGTTTGCTCCCCTCGATGAAGCCAGCCGCGTTAAGGATATGCTCGAAGCCCTCCCCTTCGTTCGGGAGGCGATCGTCAATGAGGCTCAGGGCAATTCTCTCAATTTGGTGGTCGATTCTCAACAGGATGCTTTAACCCAAGTCCAGCAAACGCTCCAAGGCCAAGGTTTACCCATTTTTGGGATTGCTCAATCTCGCCCCAGTTTGGATGATGTCTATCTCGCGGCTACGGGACGCACTCTCATGGATGCGGAAATTGCGGCGGCGGGACGTCGGGATCTCAAAAAAGAGAAGAAACGTCAGATGGCGGGGAATTAATGTCGCCCTAAGCTATGGGGGGAACTACAGAGTCACAGAGGTCACAGAGGGGGGAGATGAGAAGAGGTTGATTTTTTGTTCAACTATTATTATTTCTGAGCAGGTTGGATGTTTGATGCCGCTCATCGCAGAACCCCTCCCGCCTTTCCATGAAGTCTTCTATTGTCTGTCCCTCTATTCTAACCCATAAAATTGGGAAGAGTCAAGACATAATTGTATTCGTTAAAACCAGGATCTAACTTCTGTTCCTCTGTGACCTCGGGCACGCCACTTGCGGATTGCCCCTACGAGGTTCGCTTCCTCAAGAGAAGTAATCCCGAGAAAAAGCCGAGGATTCCCCCGGAGGCGTGACAGAGAAAACAGATTTCTGGAATAGAGAGGTCAAAGACGGCTTGAATGAGGATAATCAAGAGAATCGAACGTAATCGTTCCCGAGCCAGTTCCGCTTTATCCTGTCGCCAGCCTTGCCAAAAGAGAGCAGCGATCGCCCCAATTAGGCCCATGACAGCTCCCGAGGCCCCGACGACAAATTGCTCATTCCCCCCCTGTAGAGCTAAAAGGGTAATAAATCCCATGGAGCCGATGCCACTGATGAGGTAAACAGCTAGGAAGCGGAACAGGCCGATACGGGATTCGAGAAACTTGCCCAGGATATAGAGTCCAAACAGATTCATGGATAAGTGAGGAATGCCGAAATGGAGAAACGTTGAGGTGACTAACCGCCACCATTCCCCTGCTAAGGCTTGACTGGGAACTAGGGCCCCGAGACGATATAAGACCCAAACATTTTGACTTCCCCCGAGACGAGTGGCGATATAAAAAGCCAGAAGATTTAAGGCAATTAAGCCCCAAGTGGCGAAGGCTGGAGGAGCCGATACGGGTGTGCCATAGCGTCGCTCTTCCCTGAGGGTGATGTTAAGCTGTTCGAGGATATGAACCGATAGGCTATTGAGCTGTGTCTGAGTCAGTTTGGGGGGTGTTTCTAGGCGGTGCTGAATATCTTGTTTGAGGAGATGATGACGAGTTTTAGCTAAGGTTTGAAGTTGATTTTGGGCGAGATGCGATCGCCCTCCATACCAATCAGCAGTAGCCTGCCAAAACTGTTGTTTGACTTGGGGATAATCCCGCAATTCCCGCTGAAAGAG
Source organism: Geitlerinema sp. P-1104 (assembly GCA_012911965.1). Classification (GTDB taxonomy): domain Bacteria; phylum Cyanobacteriota; class Cyanobacteriia; order Cyanobacteriales; family Geitlerinemataceae; genus Sodalinema. The sequence continues at coordinate 14,372 of SMDP01000082.1, read as the reverse complement.
TTGGGATACCGAGTCCGTATCCCCACAAAATGCGAGAACGTACAGTCGGGCCAGACTCAGACGCTCAAAATCTCCCAAGTCTTTCATACGCCGACTGAGGGCGACAAACTCCCGTAACATGAGATTGAATTGACCTGTTTCCCCTAAAGCCCGTAGATGATAGAGAGCAAAATTAAGGGGAACCTGACCCTCTTGATGGCTCTGGAGCCAGGTGATAAACTCCTGCCATTGGCGTAGGATGAGAAACTCTAGGGCGATCGCAATCCGGTATATCCGAGACTTAGGGGTTTGATGGGGCTTGAGAGATTGCACCGCCTGGGCCGTGTGACCTTGTTGGGCTAAGGCGAGGGCGTTTAAGGGAATGACGCGATCGCCCCAACCATCGGCGGGATGTAGCCAGGTTAAAAGTCGGGCTAGAAGGGCCGCCCGCCAGTAGTAATCATATTTGAGCCATTGATTCATCTGACGCACCCCTAGAATCGGCAGCAATACCAGCAGCAGCCAGAGGCCTCCCCCCACCATGGCCGCCCAAGTTAGGGAGACAAAGGATAAACCTAACGAGAGACTAAAGATTACCCCACAGAGAATCCCCCACCCCCATTGTTTGGGGCGACTGGCTAGCGATCGCCAGACAAAGACAAGCGTTGAAAAATAGACAATCCATAACACAAGGCGATCGAGAGTCATCGGGAGTCTTAAATGTAGGAGTAGGGGTCTAGTCCGTTGAACGGTATAATCGAATGTCGCAGTTTCCCCCGATTGTGGTCAGGGATGGCTTGGGGAAACTGATACGTCTTAATCTAATCCTAGTCCCCCTATTACGGAGAACAAATTTTGGGAGTTGAACTACGCAGCTTCGTCTATATTGACAGCCTGCAACCTCAACACGCAGCCTATATGGGAACCGTTGCTTTGGGGTTTTTGCCGTTACCGGGGGATACGTCACTCTGGGTGGAAATTTCACCGGGAATTGAAATCAATCGCATCACTGATGTGGCCCTGAAGTCCACAGGGGTTCGTCCCGGGGTGCAGGTGGTGGAACGACTCTATGGGTTACTCGAAGTTCACGCCAGTCGTCAGAGTGACACCCGCCGGGCCGGTGTGGCAATTCTGGATGCGTTGGGGGTGACAGAACATGAACGTCTTAAACCGAAGATTATGTCGAGTCAGATTATTCGCAATCTCGATCCCCACCAGACGCAACTGATTAACCGAACCCGTCGCGGCCAGATGATTTTGGCGGGAGAGAGTTTGTTTGTCTTGGAAGTCGCCCCGGCGGCCTATGCGGCGTTGGCAGCCAATGAGGCCGAAAAATCAGCCCTAATCAATATTCTTCAGGTGCAAGCGGTAGGGAGTTTTGGCCGCTTATATCTCGGTGGAGAGGAACGAGATATTATTGCAGGGTCTAAAGCGGCGATCGCAGCCATTGAGAATGTCTCAGGGCGATCGCAAGACAAAGGAAGCAACGAATAGGGATAGCCCTACATTGTTCCTCCCCCCTACTGCCTATTGCCAATCGTAACGACAATTTTACCAACAGCGCGTTGGCTTTCGCTGTAGCGGTGGGCTTGGGCAATATCATCGAGGGCATAGGTGCGATCGATAACCGCCTTAACCTTACCGCTATCGAGTAACTCAGCCAAAGAATTTAAATCGCGGCTTTTAGGTTGGGCTAAGACAAGGCGGGCCTTGGGCCCGGGGAAAAAGAAGGTTTGGGTGATGGCCCCGACGAGTTCGACCGTGGGGAGGGTTGAGACATAGATGCCCTCAGAGGTTAATACTTGGGAACATTCGGCAAAGGAACGCTTACCCACAGCATCAAAGATGAGGTCATATTTGGGCAAGTCTTGCCGGGTAAAATCAGTCTCGGTGTAATCGATGACCTGATCTGCCCCTAACTGACTCACCATCCCTTGATTGCCGGCACTACAAACGCCAGTCACGTTAGCTTCAAAGGCTTTGGCAAGTTGCACCGCTAAGCTGCCAACTCCTCCCGAGGCCCCATTAATCAGAACCGAGAATCCGGGCCGTAATTCACCCAAATCTAACAGGGCCTGCATGGCGGTGAGACCGGCGAGGGGAACGGCGGCGGCTTCGGCAAAGCTGAGGCGAGTGGGTTTGGCGGCGAGATTCTCGGCGGGGATGGTGAGATACTCGGCATAGGCCCCTCCCTCTAGGGGAGAGATAAAGCCAAATACTTCGTCGCCGGGTTGGAACGTCTCCACGCTATCGCCCACGGCTTCGACAATTCCGGCTACATCACTCCCCAAGGCTTTGGGGAAGTCAAAGCCTGAGATGAGACCAAAATCTCCTCGTCGGACTTTCCAATCCACGGGGTTGACACTGCTGGCGATGACGTTCACCAGGACGCGATCGCCCTTAGCCACGGGGAGGTCGCGATCGCGGTAGTCGAGGACATCGGGGGGTCCGTAACGGTCAATGAGGATGGTTTTCATGGGAGAGGGAGGATAGGGGGAACCACGTAGGGGCGCACCCTTGTGGTCGCCCGAGGACACAGAGGAGGGGGAGAAGGGAGGTTTGGGTTGGTTTTATTGGGCTTCTGGGAGTGGGGTATTGTCTGGGGGGTCATCGGCGAAGCCGGGGAAGAGGCCTTCGACGGAACGAATGATACTGCGATCGGGGAGGCGTTCGGGTTCAAAGATAGCCTCAAAGGCGCGATCGAGATTGGGGGCCATGACAATCTGATTTTCGTAGGCCACAATCACTCGCACGAGGGTGGGGAGGGCGTTCTGATCGGCTTCTAGGTATAACGGTTCCACATAGAGCAACGACTCGTCAATGGGGATGACGAGGAGGTTGCCCTGAATCACTCGCGATCCCTGGCGGTTCCAGAGGGAGAGTTGCTGGGAAATCAGAGGATCTTGATTGATGCGGGCTTCAATTTGTCCCGGACCATAGATTAACTCCTGTTTGGGAAATTGATATAACAACAATCGTCCATAATTTTCTCCGTCCGATCGCCCCGCTAACCAGGCGATGAGGTTAGCCCGCCGCCTGGGGGTGAAGGGGTGCAGCAAGATAAACTCTTCGCTGGTTTCCCCCGGTAGCTTCATGATCAGGTAATAGGGTTCAACGGTTTGTTGTTGATCACGGTAGGTTTCGGTGGGAACTTCCCATTGGTCTTCTCGGTTATAAAAAACCTGAGTATCGGTCATGTTATAGGTCAGGAGTCGTTCAGACTGAACCTCGAAGAAATCAATGGGATAGCGGATGTGTTGCCGCAGCGGGGGGGGCATGGCGCTGAACGGTTGAAACAGGTCGGGGAAGATTTGTTGATAGCTTTGAATGATGGGATCTCGGTCATCGGCAATGTAAAACTGTACCGAACCGTTATAGGCATCAATGACCACTTTGACGGAGTTACGGATGTAGTTGAAGGGATGGTTTCCGGGATCGGCGTAGGGATAGCGATCGCTAGTGGTGTAGGCATCGAGAATCCAGTAGAGGGTGTTGCCGGTGACGGTGGCTACCCCTTCTTGGGACTCGTTCTCAGGGTCTTCCTCAACGTTAGCCACTACGAGATAGGGATCATGGTCATAACGGAGAAAGGGGGCGATCGAACGCACACGGCGGTCAATATTGCGGCGGAATAGGAGTTTTGTCTCGGGACGAAAGTCATCGGTCAATAACATACGCCAATCCCGTAAATAGACCGCGTACAGCCAACGCCGCCAACCGGTACCAATGGTGACTCCGCCGTCGCCGTCATAGATGTTATAGACATTTTCATCCCCCTGGGGAAAGTCAAATTCCTGGACTCCGGTACGGGTCATGACATAGTTACGGGTTAACTCGCCGTAGTAAATGCGCGGCGAACCAATGGGGATGCTTTGGCGGATGCGTTCATTGGCGGCTTCCACGGGAGTCTCAAAGCCTTGGTCATCTTCCCCCCCAGCAATGCCGCGCACAAAGTATTCAGGTAAGCCGTTGGGGGTGGCGGTGTTGACGGGACTCATGGTGAAGCCGTAGCCGTGGGTGTAGACGAGATGCCGGTTAATCCAGGTTTGGGCGCGGCTGGGGACGGCATCAAAGTCCAATTCTCGGGCGGCGACGATCACCTGACGGGTTTCCAGGTTTTGGGGATCGCCCTCCTCTACGTCTCGGGGAATACCGTAACGACCGATATCGGCGTTGGGGAAGCGGTAGTAGAGGCGGATTTGTTGCAGTTGACGATTGGTTTCTAGGAGAGGACGGGTATCCCAGAGGCGAATGTTGCGGATGGTTAGGTCGTTGGCGGCCAGGGCAGCTTCGTCTAAGTTGGCGGTGGGGTTGAAGGTTTGGACTTCGATGGTGTTTAGGTCGAAGCTTTGCCGGGTATAGGCGATATTGCGATCGAGATAGGGGGTTTCTCGGGCCAGTTCGTTGGGCTGGACAATGGCCCGTTGGACCAGTTCCGGGAGGGCACGGGTACTGATGAGGGCGGCGATGGCATAGCCGCTGAGAATTAGGTATAGGGGCGGAATTAGGGTTTGTGGGGCGCTGTTGCGGCGACTGTCGAAGGGACGGCGGGCCCGATGGCGTCTAAAGATGGGATAGGTTCCCGATAGGGCTTGCCAGAGGAGGAGGATGGAGATGGCGATCGCCAACCAAGAGAGGGCGGTATAGGCGGGCAGTTTGGTGGTGACATCAGCGTAACTAGCCCCATAGGCGGCCCCATCGTCGGAATAGAGTAAGCCATAGCGTTGTAGGGCATTACTTAGGGCTAAGACTCCCATTAAGGCACTGCCTATGCCCTGGAGATGTCGTTGTTGGGCGCCCGAGAAACCGGGGAACTCGCCGTTACTGAGGGTGTTATCGCAGAGGAGATAAATGAGGGTAACGGCGACAAAGGAAAAACTGGCGACGCCAAAGGTCCAAAATTCGATCAGTTCCCAAATGGGAAGTTGATAGACATAAAAACTAATATCTAGGTCAAAGAGAGGATCGGCTTGTTGAAAGGAAACCGGATGAAACGCTTGTAGGATTTGCGCCCAATGGGCCGGCAAAATCACCCCCAGGGCCAGACTTAAACTGATGGCTAAGCCGCGCAACAGGGTTCGAGGAAACCACAATAGTAGGATTGGCAGCAGAATCAGACCGCCCCAATGCAGGGGATAGTCGGTGATGGGGAGGAGGTTCCCCAGGAGTTCTAGGGGATTGAGTCGTTCGATGGATTGAGGGCTGATGTTGGGAACCGTCCAATCCGGTTGCCAGCGTTCTTGAATTAGACGGCTATAGTAGAGGATCACAATCCCCAGAAAGGTTCCTAAACTGCTGCCAATCAACAAGACCGTCCCGAGGCTGATGGCGCGGCTTTGTTTTTGGGGTTCAGGGCTTTTGAGTCCCTCTTTTCTGAATAACTGAGGCTGAAGTTTTTGGTCGAGTGTCGGTTGCAGGGACAGGGGATCGACGGGCTGGCTGGTGTATTTTAACCGTTCAGCGAGGCTGAGGTTACCCCAACAGGCCAGCAAACTCACTCCGACAACTGCAAACCAGATCAGTCCCTGGGTTTGTAGTCGAGTCAGAAGCACGGAGAAATAGCCTAAGGCCTCAAACCAGAGAACTTCCCCGAGAAGTTGCGCCAGCAGATCCAAGCTGAAGAGGACTCCAGCCAGGAGGACAAGACTCTGGTAGACAAGTTTCACGGGGATACTGTTGCGGTTAGGTTTAGGACTCGGGGGAATTAGTCTTCGTTGGGGTTGCGATCGCCCTCAAAGACATCGAGTTTTTCCTCTCCCAGGATGTTATTAGGGGTTGAGGGGAGGAATTGTTTTTCCGGATTCTCTGATTCTAACGGAGGCAGAGTGCTGTCAAAGACTGGAGAGACCTCTAAACGCTCCTCTTGGGGACTGGGAACCGGGTCTTGGGAGTCAGTCCAGTCTTCGTCTAACTCACCCAGGTCAGGAGTGGGTTCGGGAGTGGGTTCAGGGGTAGGTTCGGGGATAATATCGAGGTCGGGGTCATCCTGGAGATCCTCAGGGTCATCTGAAGACTCTTCTGGGGACTCGGTTGAGGACTCCTCACCGTCATCACCATCAAGGGTTTCTTCCTCTAGCCACTCGGGATCGTCTTGAGGTAAGGGAGTCTCCTGGGGAATGGGGGCTGAGGGAGAGTCGTCTGCTGTCGAGGGAGGTGTGGTGGGTTGGCTGTCATCTGGGGAAACGTTCTCCTTGGAGCGCCCAGAACCTCCTGAGGTCGGGTCTTCAAAGTTCCGCGATTGGTGTAACTCCCACCCTAGGGTCAGACTTCCTAGGAGAAGTCCAGTCACGAGAAATGCCCCCATCAGTAGGCTCCTGGAAGGGGTCGCCAGCTCACTCGCCTCTGGGGAGGGAACCTTTGCGGATGGGGGGTCAGCGGATGGGGGGCGTGTTTTAACCGGGGTTACACGAGTCACCACTTGACTCGGGGCCGCTGGAGCGACGACCAGGGTTTGTAACTGGGATTCGGCTCCCTCCGTCGAGAGGGCGGCCAGCATCTCGGCGGCGGTGGCAAAGCGATCGCGAGGATGGAAACTGAGGGCGTGATCGAACACATCCATCAAAGACTGGGGGAGGCTCACCCCAGCAGCAGCCAGAACCTCGCGCCATTTTAAGTCGCCGCTTGCGGGGTCGCTCGGAATATCGTTAGGGGGTTTGCCCGAGAGTAGAAATAGCCCCGTCAAGGCTAGGCTATAGAGGTCGCTGCTATAGGTCGGTCGTCCAGCGGCTTGTTCACTGGACATAAAGCCGGGGGTTCCAATGACCACTGAGGAGGCCGTTGGCAAATCGCTGTCACTCTGGACGGCTTCTTTAACAGCCCCAAAGTCAATCAGGACGGGTAAACCATCGGGAACCCGCAAGATGATATTATCGGGTTTAATATCCCGGTGAATGATGTAACGGCTATGAACGTGGTCCAACACCGGCAGGATTTGTTGCAGTAGATGCTGAACGGCTACTCCGTCCCAGAGACCACAACGCTGGACTTGCTGCGTCAGCGTCTCCCCCTCAATCCATTCCTGAACCAGGTAAAACTCCCCGCCTTCACAAAAGTAGGCGTGCAGTTCTGGGATTTGCTGATGTTGTTGTCCGAGGGTCTCTAGAACCGCTGCTTCTCGTTCAAACCGCTCCCGGATGATGGCCTGTTTGGCTTCCGTTTGGGCCATCAGTTTGAGTTGTTTGATGACGCAGCGGCGATGGGAGGGTAGATGAGTGTCTTCGGCGAGATAGGTCGAACCAAATCCGCCCTGTCCCAGGGTCTGAAGGATCTGATAACGGTTATTGAGAAGCGACGAAGCCATAGATTGCCTCCTGAAGGGTGGCGAGATAGTGCAAGGTTAAGAGATGTCTCAGCTAGAGACTCTTTTAACTTACCTCACGCGCGTCTGGCAGGTTTCCTGAAACCTTACCTCAACTGGCTCAAATTAAAGCGCCCCCAGAGGTCAGCCACGACGGGGAGTGCTAGTACGCTCAATTCCAACCCAGCCGTGGCCGACTCCTGACGACTATTCGTCTTCTTCTTCCCAAACTTCTACCGCTAGAAGTTCGCTGAGGGGATCTTGCATGGAAAACTCGAATTCCAGCAGTTCTTGTTTGATTCGAGTCCAGTCATCCCCGAAGAGAAAGGCGATTTTCCAGATGCGATCGCCCGGTTTGACGATTTGAGAATCAACCAGCGACCGAACTTGACGCTGGACTTTTACCATAGGGTGAATCACCTGATGGTTCATAAGACCTCTTGAATTTTTCAAATTCTCTTTAATTAACGATTGAGTACGAGTTGGGCAGTGCTTAACAGATTGCTTCGAGATTGACTGCCAGTAGAACTCCGATACTATACCAATATCACAACCTCTTTCGATTTGGCAAGTCATTGTGGCAAATTTATTGATAACGCCGGTCTAGACTCGACTTGAGGGGGGTTTTTCGGTCAGCAGACCCCCAGAATAGGCAGGGCAACCGCTTGGGGGATATTTTTAGGCTTTGCTTGGGTTTAAACCTGCTGTTGCAGCCAAGTTCGCACCTGGGCGTTGACCTCCTCGGGGGCTTCATCTTGGGGACAATGGCCAACGTTGGGGAGGGTGATGAAGGCATCCACGGCTGGATAATCGGCCAGTTTTCGTCCCAGTTCTACGGGTTCCCAGGGATCATCTTCTCCCCAGAGGATTAGAGTGGGGCAGGGTAGAGATTCTAAGAGTTCTTCGGGCAGAGGACCTTGGGAGTAGCGGGTAAAGGCGATAAACACATCACTGGCCCGGCGATCGCGCGCGGGTAGCAACAATAACTCCACTAATTCCTCGCTGACCGCCTCCTGTCGCCGATAGGCTTGTAGGAGAATCTTACGCACCGTCTTGGGGGTTGCTAATTGGGCAAAGAAAAAGTCCCCCAGGGGTTTGATGGCTAGGAGATTCTGCAAGATGGGGGCGCTAAGTTGCTTAATCCAGGGTTGGCTGGCCCGACGCTTGTCATGTAACAGGCGTAGGGAACAGTTGAGTTGCACCACCCCTCGCACCCAGTCGGGATGGGAGACGGCGGTTTGCATGACGACGATGCAGCCAATGGAGTTGCCGATTAAAAAGGCGGGTTCCCCAACCACCTCACGACAGAAATCTGCTACTAAGTCTCCCCAAGTTTCAAAGGTGTAGTCAATGACTAAGCCGGGGGTGGGTTTATGGGAGTTGCCAAATCCCAATAAATCGAGGGCGTAGACTTGACCAAATTGGGCCCAATCGGGGATGTTTTTGCGCCAATGCCCCATAGAAGCCCCAAACCCATGCACTAATACCATCGCTGGCCCTGACTGGCCCTGGTGGCGATAACAAATACGAAATCCGCGCCAGTTCCAAAACTTAGGGACAATGGTTGGGGACTTGGACTCGTCAGGTGCAGATAGGGATACTGAGGCCATGGTCATGGATCGGTGGAAACTTTACATTTCTTCATAGTAGCGCCTTTTTCGGGGAGGGCGCTTAGGGAAGGATGGTTACTGTCAAATCCCCCTTACAATTCAACACCTTTAACTGGGGTTTGCCGTTGACCTGCTGCAATCGCAAGTCTACCTGAGCCTTGCCAACCTGCAATCCATGCAGTTCCAAACGTTCACATTGAGGCAGCAACAGGGGATCGCGAACCTGTAACCTCTGATTTGGGGCATCGGGGTGCAAGTTCAAAACCATCTGAACCAGTTGAACCAGACAGCCACTGGCCCAGGCTTGGGGAGAACAGGCCACGGGATAGGGAACCACAGGATGATTCTCCTGGCGAGGGTCACCACAAAAGAGTTCTGGGGGCCGCAATTGATCTTGCTGTTGGGACATCTCAAAGAGATTCTTCGCCAGAGTTAGGGCAAAGTCAGACTCACCAATATGTCGTAACCCCAGGGCAATGGCAGCGGTATCATGGGGCCAAATAGACCCAAGATGATAGCCGTCAGACTCGTAGGCGGGAGATTGACTACTGAGGGTACGAATTCCCCAACCGCTGTATAAGTCCGGCTGCTTTAATCGCCGGGCCACGGCTTGGGCCTTCTCAGGCTCAAAGATATCGGCAAATAGGCAAAGTCCAGGATTGGAGGTAATGCTATCAACAGGGGTTCCCGCTTCAGCGAGGGCTAGGGCACAATAATTCTGATCCGATAGCCAAAAATCTCGATTAAAGCGTTGTTTGAGCTGTTTAGCTTGGTGTTGCCACTGCTGTCGCAAGTCAGAACGCCCGAAGGTTTCGGCTAACTCACTCCAGCGGATTTTTGCGGCGTACACGTAGGCCTGCACTTCACATAGGGCGATCGCCCCCTCGACTTGTTCCCCTTTACCATTAACAATACAATCCCCGGAGTCTTTCCAGCCTTGATTGCGGATACCTCGGGACGATCGCCGCAAGTAGGTTAAATACCCCGTTGGCTGCAATTGGCGATCGATCCAATCCATCGCCGCCAAGACATTGGGCCAAAGCTGACGCAGGGTTCCCTCATCGGCAGTCCAAGCATAGTAATCCGTCAGTAGCAACAACCACAGAGGGGTGGCATCGATGGTTCCGTAGTAAGGAGTATGGGGAATTTCTCCACAACGGGCCATTTCTCCAACTCGCACTTCATGGAGAATTTTGCCGGGATCTTCATCATGCCAGTCACTGTCTAGGGTTCCCTGGTGACGGCCCAGGGAAATGGCGGTATCTCGGGCTAAATGGGGGGCGATCGCCAAGGTTTGCGATGAGGCAATACTCGAATCTCGCCCAAAGAGGGTGGAAAACCAGGGAATCCCGGCTGATAAAATCGTCTCCTCCCCAAACGACTGCCGCAACAGGTAGATATCCCGTTGCGCTCGTTCCAATACCCCGTTAATTTTGGGGTTGTCGCTGCTGATTTGGGTGGTTTGGTTTTTCCAGGTCTTCCAGGTTTGTTGTACCCGTTCTTGTGCCATTTTAAAGGAGTCTGGCGGTTGGGTATGGGTCGCCAGTTGGTTATCGGTCAAAAGCGTTAAGCGATAACCTAGATCTTGGGGCATTTGGGGGGCTAGGGTCAGATGCCAGGTGGCGGTTTGTCCCGAGATCTCATCGGGAGATTGCCCCTGAAACTCAATCACCGACTCCACTAAGGCCCCATCTAAGCCACAATAGGCGAAACGCAGCTCCCGACTGGCTTCGGCGTTAGGTTTAGCAAGCTGTAGAGTTTGGCCCCGTTGGGTGCGATCGCAATAGCGGCGAACTTCAAACAAATCCAGAAAATCCGCATCAAATTGCCATTGAATCGAGAGGGAAACCGGGGTTGCCTGGCGATTGACAAGGGTAATCTGTTCAAATAGGCCCCCACAAAGAATGAGATGACGTTGAATCTCAACGGTTCCCGCGTCTTCTTTGTCCTCTGGTGGATTGATATAGGTAATGATCGCCTCATCCCCCCGACTCGCATCATACGTCTGTAATTGGGGCAATTGACCGTTGAAGGTCAATTGGGATTGGCTGAGGAAGCGAGTATCTCGACAGAATAGACCCGTATGAATTGAGTCGTTTGCTCCCAGGGTGTTCCCTAGGTGATCTGTCGTGAGAAAAACATCATCAAATTTAAGAATCAGAGTAACCTGTGGCTGTTGCCGTATAGGGGAAGGACGTTGATCAAGATCGCGTTTAGGTTCATAGCAACGACCAAAAAAAGTGCGGGTTTGGTCAGCCATGGATAGTTAAGAATGAATAATTAACACTGGACAATGAATCCTGAATGCAAGGATTTCAATCAGGAGGCTAGGCACCTCTCTAAAGAGCAGGTGAGGGTGCAGCATCAGGTATACATGCACCCTCAACCGGTCAGACGATTACGCTACCGTCTGACCTATCGGTCTCGTGACAACTCCCCCAGTCCGGACAGCTACTAGCGATGGATGTTCTGAAAATGAGTGAATTGGCATCTCAAAGCTACAGTCGTTACAGAGCCAATACAGTTGACGCACACGGATATGTTGCAACATGGATTTGCCGCAACAGGGACAAGATTTAATAGACATCACTTCATTCTCCTAATTTAAAAAACAGCCAGCAAAACTAACGGGACTTTCATGACGACGGTCAAGACAAGGATTGGTTTATACTCCATTGTCATTACCGTCTTGGTGTTTAGACCACAACCAACGGTGAAGCGGGACCACGATGACCATTTTGTGCCCACCGTTGATGCAGGACGTTCTGGTAGGCTGCTTCGTATTTCTCCACCATGCTGCTGACGCTGAAACTGCGAGAGACTAAATCGCGACTATGCTGCCGATTTAGGGTTTTCACCTGAGAGACGGCGGCGACCATCTCTTCAATGCTGTGGCAGATAAAGCCGGTGGTTCCCTGGGTAATGATTTCGGGAACAGCCCCCCGACTCAAGGCAATGACCGGCGTTCCGGTACACATCGATTCAATGGTCACCAAACCAAAGGGTTCATCCCAGGTAATGGGAAATAGGGTGGCGGTGGCATGTCCTAAGAGACTCGCCTTGTTGCTGTGGGACAGTTCCCCGTAATATTGGATTTGGTCCCCATCGATATGGGGGGCAATCTCTTCTGCAAAATAACGGCGGTCAAAGGCGTCAATCTTACCCGCCATTTTCAAACTCCACCCAGTCCGTTTGGCAATCTCAATGGCATGATGCGGCCCCTTTTCTGGGGATAGGCGACCCAGGAAGGCTAGATAGGGTGGGTTGTTGTCCGGTTTTGTGATGAAGGGATAGTCTTCGATGGCAATGGCATTATGGACCGTGCGCACGAAGTTTAGTTCAGAGACCTGTTGCTGCTGGGCATCGCTGATACTGATGTAGTTTTGGTGGCCGTATTGCCGGAAGACTTCCTGATTTTCTGGGTTAAACCCATTATGCAGGGTATGGACGACCGGAGTGGTCAGGATTTCAGCATAGGGTAATGCTGAATAGCCGCTGTGGAAGTGGATAATGTCAAATTCGTTGGCCCGGTCTAGAACCCGTTTGTATTGCAGAACGTCGTAAATGGCCGGTTCGATGACGTTGGGGTCGAGTCGCAGGGCCTGGAGACAGACGGAGTCTAAATGCGCCAGGGTTTGGGAGTCCCCAGAGGCAAACAGGGTCACTTGATGACCTCGGCGACAGAGTTCATCGGTTAGATGACCGACGACGAGTTCGATTCCTCCATATCCTGGAGGGGGCACTTGTTCCCATAAAGGCGAAACTTGCGCAATTCTCATGGCTATTTCCTTGCTTTGTAATGATTTAGGTTCGATTTTCTCGGCGATCGCACCAGGACAAAACACAGGCAAATTTCTGGACAATTTAGGCAGAAATTTACCGCTCGGGATTAATTCAGTCAGAAGAATTGAGAATAGGTTAGTTAACCAAAGTTGCCGACTGGCATGATTAACGCCTCTTGGAATGAGTTAGGCGATCGCCCCAGTCTGTATTTCTTCATGAGTTAGCTGCTAAACTAACGTATAGGACTTTGGACAATATCTAATGTGATGCTTAGTCAACGCTTATTTATTATCACAAAGTCTCCGGAGGTCTGTCGAGGAGAGTTAACCGAACCTTCCGGTGATCGCTAAAATCCTTTTCCTACCTTACATCTGAGATTTCGTAATATTTCTTATCAGAAAAATATTCCATTTTTGTTGACAGGGGCACTCAGAATTGTTATTATTAAATCAATTCAAGTTTAATCCTTTAGTTTATCGATTTTGATAGCTTAAATGGATAGGCTTGCGCCGCTCCGGTGCGGGCGGCGTCGAGCCAAACATCTGGGCTGCGCATTTTTAGGAATACCCCCTAATTACTGTACAAAATTCAAACAAAGAGAACTCGGGAGAGCCATCTCGTCCCGAGTCTGTGGGGGGGTTTAGGGTGTTTCCTCGTCGTCCTCAGCCGGGCGAGTGATACGATTGAGAAGATCGAGAGTGCGATCGCCCCGTTCGAGGGAACGATCCTCAACAAACTGCACCTCAGGCGTTCGCCGCAGCCGCACCCGAGATCCAAGTTCCCGTCGGACATAACTGGTGGCCGAGGTTAAGCCAGCCATGGTTTCGGCCCGGGCCTCATCGGTGCCATAGATACTGACGAAGATTTTAGCGTGTTGTAAATCTCCCGAGACATTGACATCCGTAATGCTGACCATGCCAGCCCCGACGCGATCGTCTTTAATGCCATGCAGCAACAAATCACTGACCTCCCGTTTAATCAGGGAAGCCACGCGGGATGTGCGACGGTTAGTAGCCATACTCTTTGCTCTCTTGCGATGCGATGAGCGCCAGACAAGGCGCTCCTATCCTAGTTTACCCGAATTGTTTACGCCAGTTGGACTGCTGAGATCCCCAGCATTGCCTCAAGGGTGAAGTACATAAACATGAATAGGGCAATCATAAACGTGACCACCAAGCCCAAAAACAGAGGTCGTTCCTTGGCTAGGGGCTTAATCCAGTCATAAATGACATAAAACGTGCCAAAAATGAACGTAATCAGATAGCGAGGGTAACGGGAGACATTTAACCAGAAATTTTCGTTGCCAGTAGCCATGAGATCTCAGAGACATAAGCGGTTAGAGTTATTGTAGCGACTGCTGGGCCAGGGAGACCATCTCAGCGAACGTCGCTTCCATCTCTCGGGCAAATTGCTGAGGATTCCAGAGGGGGGAGGTATGGCGAGACTGACTTGACATCCTCCCACGCTAATTCAAAGAATATAGCGTGGGATTCCCACCATTACTGATGAGGTTTCCTCTTTCCACGACTCGACTTACCTTGAGGAGTTTCCCCACCAAGACAGAGGTCGATATCTCCAGAGGCGTTAATTCCCGTATGCCCTACGGTACACAATCCTAATTCAAGGATGATTAAAGTCAGTGAAGAGGTCACCCCCTCCACTGCTCTCCAAAACCGTACTTGATAGTTTCCCATCATACGGCT
>SMDP01000081.1:9935-17740 GCA_012911965.1 Geitlerinema sp. P-1104 | reverse complement strand
CCTCGCAATCCCCTAAAATTCCTTTGAGGAATTGAAACGTTCCTCCTCATGGCAATTCAAATAATAATTCAACTCGCAATCCCCTAAAATTCCTTTGAGGAATTGAAACGCCATGTCTTCTCTGGGGTGTGTGACGGACTGTGTCTCGCAATCCCCTAAAATTCCTTTGAGGAATTGAAACAGAAATAGCCGCAATTCCCCCCTCAGTCCACGAGGAAATCAGCTCGCAATCCCCTAAAATTCCTTTGAGGAATTGAAACTGTGGAAATGCTGCGGGCAAAGTCCCGCAGGAACCTCGCAATCCCCTAAAATTCCTTTGAGGAATTGAAACCTCGGGCCGGTTCAATGAGGAGTTGAATCTGTTGCTCCTCGCAATCCCCTAAAATTCCTTTGAGGAATTGAAACCATTCTAGCGAGAGCAGATACTCCCGTTCGCGCTGGCTCGCAATCCCCTAAAATTCCTTTGAGGAATTGAAACTTGCTGATAAATCAGGCGTTTGAGCGCCTGGGCGTAAGCACCTCGCAATCCCCTAAAATTCCTTTGAGGAATTGAAACGACTCGAACCAAGGGAAAATGGCTCTGGTAGACTCTCGCAATCCCCTAAAATTCCTTTGAGGAATTGAAACTACCTCTGGCTATCGGTTCAGATGCCTTTCCCAGATACTCGCAATCCCCTAAAATTCCTTTGAGGAATTGAAACCGAGAAGAGTTGATCAAAGAACTGGCGACAGCGTTCATCTCGCAATCCCCTAAAATTCCTTTGAGGAATTGAAACGAGGAGGCTGCGATCGCAACTTATAAAGGCTCTGGACTCGCAATCCCCTAAAATTCCTTTGAGGAATTGAAACTTGGCGAGCTGGCCGCCCCGATACTTCTTGAGGATCTGCTCGCAATCCCCTAAAATTCCTTTGAGGAATTGAAACGATTCCAGATCCAACTTCCCCAAGGACTAGGAGGCTCGCAATCCCCTAAAATTCCTTTGAGGAATTGAAACCGCTGGAGAACTGGGCTGCCCAAAACCCAGAAGTACTCGCAATCCCCTAAAATTCCTTTGAGGAATTGAAACGAGCGTTCCTCCAACTCCTCAATTCCGCAGATGTTGTCATCCTCGCAATCCCCTAAAATTCCTTTGAGGAATTGAAACTGTTGCCGGATCTCATTTTCCTGTTGTAGCCGAACTCGCAATCCCCTAAAATTCCTTTGAGGAATTGAAACGATCGTCCCTCCAAGTCTTGATACCGATAAACGACTCGCAATCCCCTAAAATTCCTTTGAGGAATTGAAACGCCTATGTTTCGGCTGAGGGGGTAGGTGAAATTTCACTCGCAATCCCCTAAAATTCCTTTGAGGAATTGAAACGCCAGAGAATTCAAATTCCATACGATTAGCATCGATCTCGCAATCCCCTAAAATTCCTTTGAGGAATTGAAACCTTTACGACCCCGATCAAGACTGGGTGGAAATCTTCTCGCAATCCCCTAAAATTCCTTTGAGGAATTGAAACTTGCCATTTTTGAGAAGATTGAAAAAGTTGAGCACTCGCAATCCCCTAAAATTCCTTTGAGGAATTGAAACTTTCTACTTTGAAGCCCTCGTGTGGCTTATGGATCTCGCAATCCCCTAAAATTCCTTTGAGGAATTGAAACTGCTGGGCTGCGGTGGATCACCGGAATGTTGATCACTCGCAATCCCCTAAAATTCCTTTGAGGAATTGAAACGAAACATAAAGGATTAGAAGGATTATCGTAAAAAGCTCGCAATCCCCTAAAATTCCTTTGAGGAATTGAAACTGAGGAGGCTTAGACTGTCGCCACATGGCCACCTCCTCGCAATCCCCTAAAATTCCTTTGAGGAATTGAAACGAAGGATGAAGAAACAGAGTATATCCCTATCTGGGAACTCGCAATCCCCTAAAATTCCTTTGAGGAATTGAAACCTTGGATCAGCTTGAGGATACTTTGAAATAAATTCCTCGCAATCCCCTAAAATTCCTTTGAGGAATTGAAACAGCTTCCGTGGAAACAATCGATTTTTGCCAACTTCTCCCTCGCAATC
The DNA here is from genome assembly GCA_012911965.1 of Geitlerinema sp. P-1104. Classification (GTDB taxonomy): domain Bacteria; phylum Cyanobacteriota; class Cyanobacteriia; order Cyanobacteriales; family Geitlerinemataceae; genus Sodalinema. Next base: position 15,684 of record SMDP01000081.1, on the reverse strand, counting down.
CCCTAAAATTCCTTTGAGGAATTGAAACCTATTTCTTGGGAGCCTTTTCGTCCCTCTGTTATTCTCGCAATCCCCTAAAATTCCTTTGAGGAATTGAAACTTTTCCGGGTATTTCTATTATTTCTTTCTCCCCGGCTCGCAATCCCCTAAAATTCCTTTGAGGAATTGAAACGTCGCTCCCATGGGGATTTCAGCGGCTGCCCGGGTCTCGCAATCCCCTAAAATTCCTTTGAGGAATTGAAACTGTTGCTGAATATATCCAGCTCGATATTTTCCACTCTCGCAATCCCCTAAAATTCCTTTGAGGAATTGAAACCGCCTCCAGTCGCTCCAGCCGAGTCTCTGCCACGTTCTCGCAATCCCCTAAAATTCCTTTGAGGAATTGAAACGAGGAAGATTCCGGCTTCATCCAAAATATAAACCCTCTCGCAATCCCCTAAAATTCCTTTGAGGAATTGAAACCCTGGTCGCCTTTCTTTTCCTGCTATTGATTGTGACTCGCAATCCCCTAAAATTCCTTTGAGGAATTGAAACGGCAATTACGACATGGCGAAAGACACGTGCCGCGGCACCTCGCAATCCCCTAAAATTCCTTTGAGGAATTGAAACTTGACAGTGTGCGAACTCACCCCCATGATTGCTGACTCGCAATCCCCTAAAATTCCTTTGAGGAATTGAAACGCTGAAATTCAAAAATCCCATTAGATAATTGCTCCGAGCTCGCAATCCCCTAAAATTCCTTTGAGGAATTGAAACCGCCGTCAAAGGTTCCAGCGGGGGCAAACTCCCCTCGCAATCCCCTAAAATTCCTTTGAGGAATTGAAACCTCGCAATCCCCTAAAATTCCTTTGAGGAATTGAAACGGTCGTCCTTGACTACCTCACCCAACCCCGGTATACTCCTCGCAATCCCCTAAAATTCCTTTGAGGAATTGAAACGCCTCATTTACGGCTATCCCCCTGAATCCCGAGGCTCGCAATCCCCTAAAATTCCTTTGAAGAATTGAAACTTAGGGGGGAACTTTTTTTTTGCCTGTATGCAAACAATCCTCGCAATCCCCTAAAATTCCTTTGAGGAATTGAAACGTACCCCATTACCACTGTGTTTTCCCGGGGAGAAACTCGCAATCCCCTAAAATTCCTTTGAGGAATTGAAACCGGTAGTTCGAGATGGTGCTTTGAGCGATGCCCGTCAATCTCGCAATCCCCTAAAATTCCTTTGAGGAATTGAAACATCGACAACGGATAAATCCGGAGATGCCACAGCAACTCGCAATCCCCTAAAATTCCTTTGAGGAATTGAAACAGAAAGGCATAACATCTCAGGGGAGAAGAAATGTCCTCGCAATCCCCTAAAATTCCTTTGAGGAATTGAAACAAACCCATACGTGAAGCGGGTTTCAGGGGACCTCGCAATCCCCTAAAATTCCTTTGAGGAATTGAATGTAATAAAATCGCTCAGCCCTTTACTCGCAATCCCCTAAAATTCCTTTGAGGAATTGAAACACTGGCAGCCACCTCGAGGGCTTAAAGAACTGTGGGTTCACCTCGCAATCCCCTTGAGAGATTGAAATAAGTGGTTCTTCTTTTGCTATTTTTGCCTATATATATTCTCGCAATTCCCTTCTACTTTTTGAAATCTCATTTTAGAGAACTTACCCTCACAAAAAGTGTTGATTTCAACTCCTAAATAAGCCATTCTTAAAATCTTCCCGAAACGTGTTAAGCCTTTCTTGAAGCTGTTCAGTGAGACATTCGATGCGAGAGTCTTGACTGAGGCAAGGAGGTTGACTCGTTGCCACTTTCCGTAAAGCAATAGCCGCTCGGTTTTGTCTATTCTTATCTCTAATTTTACGAATAGGAGTTAGCAAGTCTAGCTTTTCTTTTGGATGATACAATCTAGATATATGACAAGGATTATAATCAATTCCAATAGATGCACACCAATCTTGCCATTTAAAAGGTAAAATCGTGGGGTTGGTGACAACCGGTATCCAAGGAACCCGAAGGGCATCAGCAACGATCGCACCATGCATCGCTTCAGTTATTAAAATATCTGTTTTGCTAATTAAGGATAAAACTTCTTCCACGTCCGACCTAGCATCAATATAGCCAAATCCTAAGTTTTTACAAACCGTTTCCCAACCTGGGCCAGCAAGCTCATAATGGGGCATGTACGAGAATTTATAGTTTTTCTCGTTGGTGCTCGTAAATAGCTGACGAATTAACGCAGCCCCATCAGTAACCGCTAGATTCTCCTCTAATCCTAAGACCTGAGCCGAAAGTGGCCCTCGCACACAATAGACTTTATAGGAGTCATCCAGCTTTAACACGTCTTTACCATAACCTGCCCCTGTCCCAAATATAACTCTACGATCTGCCCAACGGGTACGAGAGTACAAATTATCATTTAGGAGCGTACCAATTCCCACAAAAGCCAGGCTATTATCATCATCGATCAGGTCTGGAATGAGTTGATTCCAGATCCAAGGGTTAAGCTCGTCCCCAAAATTATTGAAACCTTCCGGCAACTTGTAATAACATAGTCTCATGGTTTTATAAAAGATGCTTTTAGTTTAAACTACTTCATTTTACCTAGAATTTCCTATCACGTCAAGCTGTCCTAGAAGTGGAGAGAGGACAGCTTAAGTAAAGCGGTAACTCCCTTTAGCTCAGATTAGTGTAATCTCGGCAACTACCACTTCCATTTAGCTCACTCGACGAGATTCTAGCTGCCCATCAAGCTCAAATCTAGGCCATCTGGAGTAGACCTTGATGGAGTTCCTTCGGCTAACCATCTATTTGCACTAGGCTCATGCCTGACGATATTGAGTTGACATAAGACGGATCTGACTTTTACAATAGACTGACTGAAACCTGTGTTTCAAGTTTTTTCAATAAAATGTATAATGCTATACATCAAATCCAATTCCATAGAACCAAGTTATTGGGCTAAGACTTACTCCTCCTAATATAATCACATACTCCAAACAATGAAAAACCTAGAACTCATGTCTAACAGCTATTGTTTTTGTACATTAAGTGTCGGCAGGCGCTACCGAAAGCACGCTAGAGAGTTAGCCAAAGATATTCAAACGTATGCTCCGGGAGTCCCATTTGTCATCTTAACTGACAAACCAGATGAATTTTCTGAATTTTCTTCAGTATTAGCATTTGAGCATCGTTTACAGTCTGTTAAGGGCTACCATGATAAGCGATTAGTCTTAGAGAAATCACTGTCTTTATTTGAATCTTGTATGTTTATGGATGCCGACATGCGAATCTTGAGTCCGGTTCCTGATGATTTAAGTTGGAATCCAGGATTAACAGGTCGAGCGGGCTGTGCCTTAGTGAAGCATTTAGGCAGCATGAATAATAGCCGTAAAAGTCAACTTGTCAAGAAAATAGCAGAGAAAATAGAAGTTGATATCGAGAATGTTAAATAGTTGCATGAATTTTCGTTTATGCTACGCCGCCAGTCTGGCAAAGAAGTAGAATTTTTTAGGGTCTGGAAAACACTGTCTTACTTATTTGAAAGTGAAGGACTATATAGTGGAGAGGGGTATGCCATGGGTTTAGCTGCTTCAAAAGTCGGGTTAAACTTTGGCTTTGATAGAACAGAATTATTTGATTTTTTTAAAGATAAGATTGAAAAACAAAAAATAAAACAAGGTAAGTCAGAACCAGCAGACAAGACAAAATACTTTGAAGAACACAAGACAATTGAGTATCCTCAACAAAATTTAATGAGTAAGGCGATTTCAAAAATGGCTGATAAGCTCAATTTTTATTATCGTCTGTTGAGATTGCGGCGACAACGAGAGCAAGACGAAGAATTCAAGAGTCTTTTCAAGAAGTAAACAAGAAGCAAAATAGTTGGTGCTAACAATGGTTGGAACCTCCTACGGTTCCTCAAGCCACGACCTGTCAGTTAAAATGGGGAGACCTCAAACCACTCCCTCAGCGCCGTGACACAGCATCGCGCCCAAACCAACTCACACACCCTCAACGATCGCCTCGCCGCCATCGCCAAAGACTACTATGGCCTCCTGGGACTCCATCCCTCCGCCTCTGTCATCGAAATTCGCCAAGCCTACCGCCAACTGAGCAAACACTATCACCCCGACACCACTACCCTTCCCCCCCACATCGCCAAAGGGAAGTTTCAGCAACTCAACGAAGCCTACGCCACCCTCAGTAACCCCGAGCGTCGGGCCGCCTATGACCTAAATATTCGCTATTCCCGCATCTCCGTCATCCAGCCGACTCCCCCCCTCAACCGCCCCCCAGGCGCTTCCGGCCATTCCCCCAACCACGCCTACCTCGATCCCATCGATCGCCCCCTTTCCCCCGGTGAACTCTTCGCCCTGCTCCTCATGGGAGCCTCCCTCCTCGGCTGTCTTCTCCTAGCCATCGGCATCGCCATCTGGCGGGGCGATCCCCTCTAACGCCTAGCCTCCCCCCGTCTTCTCCCCTACAATGGATAGAGAGAATCTTAAGTTTTGTTGCGCGATATGACCCCCTCTGCTGACACACCGCTCTATAACCACCCCCTCCCCGAGATCGAAAATTGGCTACGATCGCTCGGCTGTGAACAAGATCCCCAAGAACTGCACCACTGGCACGTCGATCGCCCCCAATGGAACGCCGACATCTGGCTCGACGTCGATCGCCTCGTGGTGCGCTACCTCGACAAAAACGCCAGCCCCAGCAGCGACGAAGGCCGTTCCCGCTCCTTCCAATACTCCCTCAGCCGAGAAGACATCGAAGAAGCCGTCTTCGGCGACGGGGTCGAACAAGCTATCTTCGGAAGTTCCTAAAACTCCTGCAACAGTTGCGGCAGATAATCATAGCCATCCACCCCAATCACCGCAATAATCTGCGATCGCCCCCGACTCAAGAGGCCCTCAAACTCCGCCTCCCCCAACTGGCCCCGCAAAATCGACAACACCCCCGCCGCCTGTCGCCACTCACTGGCCTCAATCTGCTGCAACAGATAGGCCGCGATCGCCCCCATCGTCACCGCCCGTAGCCAATCCTGCAACTGATAATACCCCTCCCCCAAAGCCGCCAAATTCAACCCCTGCAAATACAAATCCCCCGACGACTGGGCCGCCTCCACCCCCTTCAGCAAATACCCCACCGCCGTCGACGGTTGTTCAAGCAACAAATGCGCCAACCCCAAACTATAATCACACAGCGCCAAACTCTGACGATCGCCCAACTGCTGCGACAACTCCAGCCCCTGCTCCAGATAGCCGATCGCCCGTTCCGAGAGATCCTCATCCAACCGTTCCACCTGTTGCGCCGCCAACACCTCCGAATAGCCCAAATTGGCCAACGCATTCGCCACCCCCAAGCGATCGCCCACCTGTCGCGACAAAATCAACGCCCGCTGACTGCGATCAATCGCCTCCGTGTACTGCTTACGAGACAAACACAAACGACTCAAATGATTGTAATTCGCTAACTCACAAGGGCGATCGCCCGCCTGCTGCGCGATCGCCAACGCCTCCTCATGAAACTCCTGCGCCCGCTCATAATCTCCCAACGCCCGCTGCGAATAGCCCAACAACGTCAAAATCCGGGCCTTCTCCTGAGTTCCCTCCACCCGCTTCAAGGGAACCTCCAAATACGCCAACGTCTGCTGCAAATACTCCCCAGACAGAGACGCAAACACCCCCCCATACAGAGGAAACGTCTCCCGCCGCGCAAAACTGCGCAAAATCTGCAACGTCATCTGAAAACAG
>SMDP01000081.1:5199-9226 GCA_012911965.1 Geitlerinema sp. P-1104 | reverse complement strand
GTTCCAACAGACAACGTTCAAAAATCTCCGACGTTCCCGGACGAATCTCCCGTAACAACCGTTGATACACCTGCTCCACCGAGCGCACCCGCCCCGCCAGAGTACTCTCCAAAATCTTATCAATCACCGCCAAATAGCGATCGCGATCAGACATCACTCACCCTCAACTTACGGCAATAATAACTCCGCATCTCCCGACTGGGGCAGTCGCGGAACCCGGCGTTGTGGCGCCTCCTCCCAGTCCAGCTCCTCCGGCGTTTCCGGCGCCTCCGCCAACTCCCGATCCGCCTGCTGTTCCAACAGAGCCAGATAATTCGGATTAAAAATACTCGTTAACACATGAACCAGGCGATCGCGCTCCTGACGAGTGAGACGGGCGATCGCCGCCTGATCCCCCTCCAAAGGATTCTCCGTCAACACATTCGCCCCCGGATACGTCTCCCGACTCATGCGCTCATACGCCCCCAAATAATCCGCCAGCGTCAGCCGCCAATCCAAGCGAAACGGATGCGGTCGCCCCTTGATAAAAATGTGATAGCGAATCAGCCGCGAGACGAGCGTATTCTCCTCATCCACCTCCCCCGTCTCCTGACTCAGATACTGATTTTCCCGAGGTAACTCCGGCATCAGCTCATACACCTGTCGCCAAAGATCCCGAGTATCCCGAGGTCGTTGCACCAGCATCACCCCCGGCTCCTGTTCCCCGAACTGCGATCTCAACTCACCACCACGGGCCGCCACCACCGTCAACGCCATCAGGCTTAAGGCAATCACCAGCACATTCGTTAATCGCTTCTGCAATCGGGAAGACATGACAGTTGAAAAGAAAATCAAAAACAGGAACCAGGAGTCATCAACACCAGCCCAAGCTAGTCGCCAATAATTTCCGGTTGCGTCAGCTCATCGGACATCTCCACGATCGCCCGCACCACCGGCTTCATCCCCGGCTCATCCAAATTATCAAAATCCTCATAACGTCGCCGTTTCGCACGGTTCGCCACCTGGACGGTGATACGATAACGGTTCGACGCCGCGTCGACCAGTTCCTCCGCGCGACGCATCAAATTAGTCGTTTCGAGGGGAGTGCGTTTCTGCATAAGAGTGCGCCGTACAGGCTTAGACAAGAGAACATCCCCCAGTGTAACAAACTCTCTGCCTGAGGTCTGCTCACCCGCCTAGATTTTTGCCAGCCCTCTCATTGACAAGTCCCTAAAAGATGTTATAATTGTAAATCGTTCGCCGATGTAGCTCAGTGGTAGAGCACTCGATTCGTAATCGAGCGGTCACGAGTTCAAATCTCGTCATCGGCTTTTTTAATGAAACGTTACCTCATAACACGCCATCCCTCTGTCTGGGTTGACTCATCTGAATCAGGCGCGATCGCCCCCACCCCAGATCACCCCAACGGTCAGGGTTTAACCACACAGGCCAGCAAATCACGGTGTTAACGTGGAACCGTGACGACTCGCCTCGGAAAGACCTCCGGCTCAGCCTCATGCAGCGTTTACTTCTTTTCCTGACCAGTCTCCTGGCTGTTCTCTCCGTTAATGGTCTGCAAGTTAACGGTCCCCCCTCAAACCCCTCCCTAGAACTGGGCCTAGAACAAGTCGAAGCTCGCCGAGGTGGGGGTGGCCGCAGCCGAGGTGGCTCATTTGGGCGGTCTCGTGGCTCTTCCCGTTCTCGCTCCAACAATCGCAGCAGTGGAAGAATTGGCGGCTCCTCCCGTACCGGTTCCTACCGTTCCCGTCCCTTCACCTTCTTCGACCTTCTCTTCAGTATCATCGTCCTAATCTTCTTACTCCCTTCAATAATCCGCAAAGCTCAAGAACTAGAGAACAACCCCCAAGACAACCAGCCCGTCGCCCCCAATCCCTCCACCTGGAACAGCGCAACCGTCACCAAACTGCAAGTCGCTCTCCTCGGACAAGTCGACCATCTCCATACAGAACTCCTAAAACTCTCCCAGAAACAGCCGAGGACATCCAGCACCCGCGCCCAGTTACTCCAAGACACCGCCCTCACCCTGCTACGAAACCCAGAAGCCTGGACTCATATCTGGGCCAACTCCATCCACTACAACCAAGCCGAACGAGTCGACAAAGCCTTCCAACACCTCTCCCTCTTAGAACAACGTCAGAACAGCCCTGAACCCTCCCCCAACGCCGAGAGTGAATATGTCCTCGTCACCCTCCTCCTCGTCAGCGATCATCTCGAACCCATCTTCTCCCCGGTCCATTCCGAAGAGGAACAGAAACAGGCCCTAGAAACCCTAGCCGCCCTTGATTCTCAATGTCTCGGGAAACTGGAGGTGTATATTCATCCCAACCAGCTCGGCAAAAACCTCACCAAAGAGGAGTTAGTCTCTCAAAATAGCCATATAATCTCCCTCTAGGGGCGTTCCGTACCATCAATGACCCAGAGATTACCCGCCTCCTGCCAGCGCCAAATCAGCCGCTGTCGGTCATTAGACACCCGACCATCACTCATCCGATAAGTCACACTCACCTCAACCCGGGCCCGATCGCGATCTTCCTCCAAAACACGGATATCATTCACCCGTACCTCATCCACACTACTCCACCACTCCCGATAACTCTCAAAGCCATCAGGATGCAGCCTTGGATTAGTTTGCATATCCTGCGACAACATATTCCAGCCCAAACTGAGATCGTAGATATCATCCCCCGCTAACACCGCATAATAGTCCCGCGTTGCCCCACGGATCGAAGGACGGGGTTCAGGAGTCGGTTCTGGGGTGGGTTCGGGAGTCGGTTCCGGCGTGGGTTCAGGAGTCGGTTCCGGCGTGGGTTCGGGAGTCGGTTCCGGCGTGGGTGTCGGCGTAGGAGTGGGCGCGGGAGTCGGTTCGGGAGTCGGTTCGGGGGTCGGTTCGGGCGTGGGGGAGACCACCACCGGCTCTTCATCACGGCCCGCGCGATCGCGCTGCTGTAGAGCCACCGTTGCCATTACCCCCCCACCAATGACCCCCAGTAACAGAGCCAGCAGGAGAACCCCCTTCTTACTACCAGAAGACTCAGAACCATAGCCCGCCGGACTTGGGGAGGTGCGAGTCGGACCTCCAGGTGTCACCGCTTGGGTCACCTGAGTTTCAGGACGGCCACCGCCCTGCCAACCGGGAGCCACCGCCACCGTCGGCTCATAATACGTCGGCGGGGGCATCGTGGCAGCAACCGGGGCAGATGCTCCCTCCTCCAACGCCGCTAGCATCTCATTCGCACTGGGGAAGCGATCGCGAGGATGAGACGCGATCGCCCGATTCAACACCTCCGCCAAGCGGCGATCCTGTAACGTCACCAGAGATTGCCAAGAAATCTCCCCAGTCCGAGGATCGCTCGGTAAATCCTGAGGCAGTTTACCCGTCAACAGAAAAATCGCCGTCAACCCCAAACTATAGAGATCACTCGAAAACAGAGGCCGGCCCGCCGCCTGTTCACTCGACATAAAGCCCGGCGTGCCAATCACAATGCTACTGGTGGGAGATCCCGACACACTCATCACCGTCGTCATTGTCTCCCGCACCGCCCCAAAATCAATTAAGACCGGCTTACCATCGCGCTTGCGCAAAATAATGTTATCGGGCTTAATATCCCGATGGACAATCCGCTGCTGATGAACAAACGCCAACACCGGCAGCACATCCCGCAACAGTCCTTTAATCTCAGTCTCCGACAACGGCCCCTGCTGATTCAGCCGTTCCGTCAGCGTCAAGCCCTCAATCCACTCCTGAACCAGATAGAACTGCTCATTCTCCCGAAAGTAGGCATAAAGGCGAGGAATTTGAGGATGATTATCCCCAAGAGACTCCAAAATCGCCGCTTCCCGGCCAAAGCGTTCCTCAACCAGTTGCTGAGTGGCCGCATCCCGACTGCTGGGGTTAAGCTGCTTCAACACACAACGCCGTCGGGACGGCATTTGCGTATCTTCCACGAGAAACGTCTCGCCAAAGCCTCCTCGCCCTAGAGATTCAAGAATTCGATAACGTTGGTTTACGAGTGCCATGGAGAGGGGG
>SMDP01000081.1:3048-5160 GCA_012911965.1 Geitlerinema sp. P-1104 | reverse complement strand
GGGAACAGGGAACGGGGAACAAGAGGTAGGATGTGTTCCGGCATCAGTTAAGGTTGTAACCTAGACCCATCGATTGTAAGGGCGAAAAATTTTTCGCCCCTACAAGCCGGAACGCATCGCTTAGATAGCCTGCCGCAACACACCGCTCGCTAGGGGCGTATTGTCTTGTCTTGACTGTGTATTATCTATTGTGAATCGTTCATTCTTCATTGTTCATTGTGGAACGTCCCCATTCTGCCTCAAAACGTCTCCTGATTGCCGCGAGTGGTACAGGAGGTCATGTCTTTCCGGCCTTAGCCACTGCTGAATGTCTCAGCGATGTAGACATTGAGTGGTTAGGTGTCCCTGATCGCCTGGAACGGCAACTTTTGGGCGATCGCTATCCCCTGCATTTCGTCCAGGTTGAGGGCTTTCAATCTCGTCCGGGATTGTCAACCCTGCGCGTTCTCTATCGCCTCCTCCGTGCCACCCTCACCTGTCGTCGCTTACTCAAACAGGGCCAGTTTGATGGGGTGTTTACCACTGGGGGCTATATTGCCGCTCCTGCCATTCTAGCCGCGCGATCGCTGCAACTGCCCGTCGTTCTCCATGAATCTAACGCAATCCCCGGTAAAGTCACCAAATGGTTTGCCCGCTGGTGTGATCTCATCGCCGTGGGATTCCCCGAAGCTGGACGACGACTAGCCCAGTATCCCACCCTACATCTGGGAACCCCCGTTCGCGCCTCCTTTCTACAACCGCCTCCCCTCGATTTAGACATTCCCGAGGGAGTTCCCGTCATCGCCGTTATGGGAGGAAGCCAGGGGGCGGTCGCCGTGAATCAACTGGTGCGTCACTGTGCGCCGGCCTGGTTTGACTTAGGTGCTTGGGTGGTTCACCTCACCGGCGAAAATGACCCTGATGCCAGTAGTTTACAGCATCCTCAATATCTCTCAATGCCCTTTTACGACAATGTTGCCGCCCTATTGCAACGAGCCAATCTAGCCATTTCTCGCGCCGGTTCTGGGTCCCTCACCGAGTTAGCCATCACACAAACCCCAGCGATTCTAATTCCCTTTCCCTACGCAGCGGAAGACCATCAATTTCATAATGCGGTTGGCTTTATGGAAGCCGGGGCGGCTCGGCTATTTCGCCAAGAACATCTTTCTCCCGAACAGCTCCAAACGGAAGTCGCAACCCTGCTCAAAGACCCAGCCCAACTCGAACAGATGACAGCCGCCATGAGACAATTAGCCATCCCCGACAGTGCTAAACGTCTGGCGGAAGCCGTGCGCCAACACCTAGACCCCAAAAAACGAGGCTAGAATGAAAGGCGATCTCAATCTGTCCATCACCCCATTGACTTAGAGACGTTGTCCTCCTCTAACCCCTCCCCCACCCCCTCCCCTACACCCAGCCAGCGGTCATTTCTGCCCCAAGCTTGGCGCAGACGCAACCTGAGTTTGGGGCTGTTGCTTATTTTTGTCCTGTCCCTGTGGCTGCGATTTTGGCAACTCAACCGCTTAAATACCCTGATTTTTGACGAAATCTATTTCGCGGATCATGGGTTTAGCTATTTGAAACAACTGGACTTATTTGATGTCCATCCCCCCCTCGGGAAATATTTTCTCGCCCTGGGAATTTGGCTTCATGCCCATCTGTTTGGGGGCGCGGAGGTCTTTCGAGCCGCCAGGGAAGTGGGCGACCTCGATGCGATCGCCTATCGCTGGCTTAATGCCTTCACCGGCTCCCTGATTCCCCTCCTCGTGGGGGCGATCGCCTACCAATGGACCCATCGCGATCGCCTGACCCTCCTAGCGGCCGGCTTTACCGCCCTCGATGGCTTACTCCTCGTCGAATCTCGCCTCAGTTTAATTAACGTCTACCTCCTCTTTTTCGGATTATTAGGACTCTGGTGCTTCGGTCAGGCGATCGCCCAAAATATGGCATTCAAATGGCTCATAGCTGCCGGATTATTCTGGGGCGCATCTGCCTCAGTCAAATGGAATGGACTCGGATTTTGGCTAGGTTTTTTCATCCTATATTCCCTCGCCTGGATTCTCGAAGAACTCCAACAGTGGCGTCCGCCAAAACCTAAACCAGACAAACACAAGTATGAAGACTCAGACGTGG
>SMDP01000081.1:0-2247 GCA_012911965.1 Geitlerinema sp. P-1104 | reverse complement strand
TCTTCTATTGCCTATTGCCTAGGGCGACCACAAGGGTACGCCCCTACGTCTTTTCTCTATTGCCTATTGCCTAGGGCGACCACAAGGGTACGCCCCTACGTCTTTTCTCTATTGCCTACTACCTACTACCTACTGCCTTCTGTTCCCCTCCCCCTCTCCCTCTCCCCCATGATTCGTCATTGGCAAAGTTGGCTCATCCTCAGCGCCGTCATTCTCATCGCCACCGCGCCGATGTTAGAGCGCAGCTACCCCATCACCCATTCAACCCACTTTAATCTCAGTTGGGCCCTGCAATACCAAGAGCAGTTCTTTGCCGGCCAAGCCTATCCTCGCTGGCTAGAGTTCTCCAACTTTGGCTTTGGCAATGCCACCTTTGTCTTCTACCCTCCCCTCTGCATGGTGGCGACTCTCCCCTTTCGCGCCCTGGGGATGGGGTTGGTGGGGTCTCTCATTGCTAGTATGGCCCTGGCCATGGTCGTCTTCGCTGGGGGGTTATATCGCTATGGCGATCGCCACTTTCCCCGCTCGATTGCCATCCTTGTCGCCGCACTTGGGGTACTAGCCCCCTATTTCCTAGTCGATATCTATCAACGGGGGTCCCTAGGAGAAGTCTGGGCGATCGCCATGCTTCCCTGGATTACCCTGGCCACAGAAAACCTCGTCGAGAGAGTCAACCGTGAACCCCTCCCCTCCGTCGCCGCCGAGGTGAACCCAGATAGAGACCATGACTTAAACAACGGCGTAGACAATAACCTAGATACCCTCTGGGAATCGCCAATCTCCTGGCGGGAGCGACTCAAAACCGGGACAGCCCTGCTCAATCGTCCTAGTTTACAGCTCATCCTCTCATACAGCCTCTTAGTTCTCTCCCATCTACCCACCCTGCTGATCTTTACCCTCGTCTGGCTACCCTTTCCCGCCTGGATAGCCGCCCCCAGCCGACGGCGAACAGCCTTAATCAGCTCCTATGCTGCTGTATTCCTCTCCTTTGGGCTAACCGCCTATTTTTTAATGCCCGTCGTTCTCGATGGGGGGTCCGTCCAACTCGGGGCCCTCTACAGTTCCCCCGACTACCTGCCTCAACACCGCCTCATGTTGTCAGGGATATGGCAACTCAACCTGCAACTGACCGAACATTGGTTCGATCGCGGCTTAATTCGTCTTTGGCTGCTGTTGCTGGCCGTCACCCTAGCAGCGGCGATCGCCAGCGGAGTCTTCACCTGGGGGCAGAGGTGGTGGGGAACCCTTAGCAAACCGCCCCAGTTGCGCCTCCAAGGCTATTGGCTCTTTGCCAGTGCTGTGGGGCTATTAATGACCACCGATCTCCTCAGCTGGCTCTACGAATCAACCTACATCCTACAGGGGATTCAATTCTCCTGGCGTTGGCTGGCCCTCCCTTGTGTCTACGTACCGCTCCTCCTGGGCTATTGGCTCAACTATAGCCAGGCTCACCAACCCGAAAATCTGCTTCATCGCGGCGCTGTCGCCCTAATGATGGGGGTATGGGTGATGGCCATTCTCAGCCAAATCGTCCAAGGCATTCTCATCGCCGAACGAGCCGTTTATGATCCCAGTCGCATCGCTCAATTCGCCCGTTTAGCTGAGATTAAAGCCTTTCCCGAATCCTATCATCTGCCCCCAGGAGAGCCATTTCTCAACTGGCATTGGCGACGGGGAGAACAACTGGCCCTCGTGGATGTCTACGAATATCGAGCCAAATGGGTAAACTTAGAAATGCCACCCCGCAACGAGTATCCTTTATTGGCTTGGCAGGATGGAACAGAGATGGATTTAGTCCGCGATCACTGGGCCTTCGGTGAACGAATGTTCTCGGCCCGCAACACCAGCATTACATCCCAAGCCGTTGAACTGCGAAGCTTTGACTATCCCGCTTGGTTTGTCCGTCTCGATGACGGAGCCTGGAGACGAGTCGATCACACCAGAGATGGACGTATTCGTGTTTGGATTCCACCAGGATTGCATCAGGTCACCGTTCGCTATCGGGGAACATTTGCAGAGCAATTTGGCTTCATGGTGAGTAGTCTAACGGCATTGTTGCTTGTGATCGGTTCACTGTTGAACATTACCCTGAAGCACCGTTCTCATCTTTTGACTACTCCCCGCGCTGAAGCGACGGGGATTCCCCGGAGGGATTTCAGAACTTCCGACTTGTCGGACTCATAGGCGAAGTCAAATACGCCTCTATGGGTTGCCCAAAGGCTTCCCTTTACTTGTTTGTGATCGCCT
>SMDP01000080.1:4666-18228 GCA_012911965.1 Geitlerinema sp. P-1104 | reverse complement strand
CGGGATTTAATCTGGGGTGAAAAAAGTCCCTCAATCGTGGCCATGGCCATTAACCTGACCCTATCCCTCGCCACCCTGGGACTAGGAATCTTGACCTGGAATCATCAATTTTTAGAGCGAGAGGAAGGTCCATTTCTCTTCAGCATCGGCATTTTAATTCTCTTCGGTTGGTTAGCCAGCTACAGTGTGCTAGTGCAATGTCTCTCCTTCACCTCCACCGCCAGCAACCATCAATGGGTCATGAGACTGGCGTTAGTCCTGTTAATCCTTGGCCCTCCCATCTTAATGGTGTTATTCGAATCACGGCATCCAAATACTCTTGATAGCTGGCCGTTGTTCGTCTTTGGGGCCAGTCCCTGGCTGGTGGAGTCTCCCGAGCTATGGACGAAAGCGCTTCAGTTTCTGTTGGCTCAAGCCTTGGGCATTGGACTGATGGTCAGTCTGTTCACCTATGAACTTCGACGGGTTGGCCAGTCAGACTTGAAACGACTGATGAGCAATTCCTCGATGCAAGCCTTAAAAAAAGAGCTTAAAGAGAGTTAAATCTTTGCTATATTGGATTAATTCTTTTCTATGACTTAGCTCTAGATGTTCGCTGATCCTCACCCTTAAGTTACTGAGACCCACAGGGGCGATCGCGCCGTTGGGGACGACCGAGCCACAGGCGACCATCGGCCGTTTGTTGAATCCCTTGGGCCTCCTGAATCGGTTGTCCCAAGTGCCAAGTTTCGGGTGTTGCGGCAGTATCCGACGACGTGGGGCGGGGAGAGACGGTCTCTGAGTTTTCTTCTCCCCCCACAACCCCCAGCAGAGAATAGCGCCCTGCTGAAGCATCAAAGGGAGTTTCCGGTAAGCCCCCGGTTCCCGTCACCGTAAACTGTCCCGCCGCCGTTGTTCGTGTCAGACAACTATCGGCCACAAGCTGATCGACGGGGATAAACTCACTGGCCAACTCCACCAAAGAGGAGTCGAGTTGCGTATCAGGACTGGCGATTTCCACTAAACCGCTAAACTCCGCCCCCCGCTCCGAACTGGCCGTAATATCACTCTCATCGGTGAGGCGATCGCGCACCTGAGTACCAAACACCCCTTGGGCCGCAATTTGCACCTGTCCCCCCGCCCCCTCCTGAGCATTAGCCGTAATATCACTATTGCCCAACGCCAACAGGGTCGCCGTATCAATCTGAATATTCCCTCCCGTGGCCGCACCCAGGGCATTCGTAGAAATTGAACTCTGGTTCGACAGCCGTAAATCCTCCGAGGTGATGGAGATATTCCCCCCCACATCCGAGGCCGTCTCCGCCACCAAACGACTCTCATTCACTAACCGTAAGCGAGGGGCATCTAAGGTCAAATTGCCCCCTCGTTCCCCTTCCCCCACACTACTGACCACAATCTGTCCCCCATTCTCCAATCGTAAGTCCGGGGTCACCACCGTGACATCCCCCGCCGCCCCCAACACATCCGCCTCCGACAACGACACCGGGGAGGGGAGTCGTTCCAGGGTGGAATTAGAGCGCAGGCCACTCCGTAACAGAACCTCCCTCCCGTCCGGGGTTTGCGTCATCACCCCCCCAGAAATCAACGCCGACTCGGAAGCGCGAACCGTCAAGCGCCCCGCCGCCCCACTATCAGAGGTGGAGGTTAACACTTCCGCCCCATCTCGCAAGACAAAACGCCCAGTGGTAATTTCAATATCCCCGGCGGCCCCACTCCCCTCACTACGACTGGCGATATTCGTCGGGTTATTACCCACCGCACTGAGGCCACTCACCTCCACGCGATCGCTGGCCCGAATCACAATCGTCCCAGCTTGGGCCTCCCCGAAAGTCACCGTTCCAATCGACCCCCCATCCCGAGAGATGACCTCACGGGCCTCTAGATTAATGGTTCCGGCGCGACTGGTTGCCTGAGAAAAGGCATTTGAGCCAATCCCGGAATTAAACAAACCATTGGGGGTCGTCCCCACAATCTCGATCGTATCCCGGGCCTGAAGATTTGCTGTTCCCCCATCCCCATCACGAAACGTAGAGACGAAAATCCCGCCCCCATTACTAATAAAAATCCTCCCAGCCCGCAAATTCACCCCTCCAGCATTACCATTTCCCAGGGTTTCGGCAATCATTTGAGAGCCATCTAACACCAACGACTCAACAATCTCAGCATTAATCAACCCGCCCTGACCCTCCGCCACCGTTGTCGTGGAGATAAAGGAAGCATTGGTCAGTTGCAGGAAATTAGCCCGTAAGTTAATATCTCCTGCCGGGCCGTCAGCAAAGGCCATCGCATATAAGCCAATCCCCACCTGTTGAGGAGTTTCAATGGCATCTAGGGCAAACAGACGCTCCAAACTCGACTGCAAATCCCCGGCCCCGTCAATGGTAATGCGATTCGCCAGTACATTGAGATCCCCCGATCGCCCCGAGCCAAAACTTGACGTAGAAATCAGGGAATTATCAATCACCACCAAATCCCCTAAATTGAGATAAATTCCCTGACCATTACCCCCTCCATAGGTATCCGCCAGCATTTGCGAATCGTTCTGAACCCGGAGGCGATCGCCCAGCAGCCAAATTCCCCCACCAGCCGGGCCACTGGTATCCACGATCGCCCCATCCGTCAGCAAAATCCGCCCCACCACTCGCCCCGACTGTAACCCATCTTCTGCCCTCAACGACAACCGACCCTCAGCAACCGAGGCCACCTGAACCTGACCATCCCTCACCGTCACCCGTCCCCCCAGCATCTCCACCTGACCGCCACTAAGGCCCAAGGTAGCCCCCGGATTGAGGCTCAAACCAACCGACTCTCCCTCTTGAGTCTGATGTTGCGATCGGTTGACCACCGGCCCAGGAGTTGACCCGAAGCCCAACCCCACCGGAACGCTCACGGAGAGGACGCTAGATGAGGGCATAACCGCACTAAAACGACTGCCATCGGCAAATTCAATAAATTCACCGCTACTGGCGTAAAACGAGCCACCTAGGTTCAATTGGGCGTTCTCCCCAAACAGAATGCCATTGGGGTTGAGGAGAAACAAATCAGCGGTTCCCTGAGTAGAGAGGCGGCCCTCTAAGGTTGAAGGAAACTCCCCCGTGACGCGACTAAAGATGCGTTGAATCTCAGGGCTATGCTCAAAACTGGCCTCACTCCCACTGGGAATCGAGAACTGCTCAAAACTATGAAAGAGATTCCCCTCGGCGGCGGTTCCCCCTTGGAGGCGCAGGAGGTTCCCCTCGGGAGTCACTTGAGAGGGATTGGGAAGAGTCTGATCCGGGATGATTTGGGCCAGACTAGCTGAGGGGGAGGCACTCAGGAACAGTAACAGAGACGCAAACGGGGACAGCTTCATGACAAAATCCATAACAAAAATGGAGGAGCAGGTGAAGGCTCCCCCATTTTAATCGTTGGCCCTGGTCCTGTCGGCTATTGATCTCAATTAGCTTTGACGGGCGCTTCCCACAGCAACGGGTTCTTCTTGTTCCTGGGCCAGTTGTTGTTGTCGTTGGAGATAGGCTTGCAATTGCTGTTCAATGTCCCGACGCACAATTTCTCGATATTCCACAAAATGTTCGAGCAAGGCACAGGAGACGAGATAGTTCACCAGCAAGCGAGGCTTGTGGCGGTAAATGTTAAACAGATGGTGCCAAAACGCCCAACGAGTCGAACGTACAACCCCTTGTCGCCATAAAATCGTCATCGCGGCTTTGACAATCTTGGGCGTGGTTTTACCCCGATTGGAGGCCACATGGCGCGGTTCGGCCATGGACATAAAATGACGATAGACCCGATTGAGATATTGCAGGGGGTCGTAAAGTTTATAGAAGGCGCTGACATATTCCCGCGCAATGTCTTCGATGGGCCGGGTGGGGATGAAGTTCATGAGGTTATTCTGGTTCCCCGAACCTCCCATATCTTCCACCAATCGCCCTTCTTTTTTCAGGCGCGTCATTAAGGCGGTGTTGGGTAGGACTTGTAACATACTCACCATGGCGGTGGGAATCGCTGTCTGTTCGACAAATTCGACGATGCGATCGCCCGCCCCGGCTTTTTCGCCATCAAAGCCAATAATAAAGCCCGCCATCACCCGCATTCCGGTTTCATTGATGCGTTTAACCGCACCCAGGAGCGGATCACGGGTGTTCTGAAATTTCTTAGTTAAGGATAAACTCTCCGCATCGGGAGTTTCAATCCCCAGGAAAACGCTGCTGAAGTTGCACTCCATCATCAACTCCATCAACTCGTCATCATTGGCTAAATCCACCGAGGCTTCAGTACTGAAGTGGAAGGGGAAGCCTTTGGCCTGCATCCAGGGTTGCAACTCCCGCAACAGCCGTTTGACGTTACGTTTGTTGCCAATGAAGTTGTCGTCCACCATAAACACGGGGCCACGCCAACCGAGGTCATAGAGACACTCAAGTTCCCCAATCAGTTGCTGGGGTTCTTTGGTGCGGGGTTTACGACCATAGAGAACGATAATGTCGCAAAATTCGCACTGATAGGGACAGCCTCGGGAGAACTGCACCGACATATTGTCGTAAGCCTCCAGTTCCAGCAAGTCGTAGCGAGGAACGGGGGTTTCGGTGACATCAGGTTTAATCTCGGAACGGAAGGTTCCCGAGGTGTCTCCCCGTTCAACGGCTTCGACAAACATGGGAAGGGTGAGTTCCCCTTCATCCAATACGAGAAAGTCAGCCCCTGCGGCTTCGAGTTCTTGGGGTAAGGAGGTGGGGTACGGACCTCCTACAGCCACGGGTTTCTGGCGACGTTTGGCTTCAGCGATATGGGCGTGCATATCGTCTTTCTGCACAATCATTCCCGAGAGAATGACTAAATCAGCCCAGTCCCATTCGGCTTCGCTAACGTCCCGGATATTGCAATCGACTAGCTTCAGTTGCCAGCGATCGGGTAAAATTCCGGCAACGGTGATTAACCCCAAAGGCGGTAGAACGGCTTTGCGCCCCACGAGTTCCATTGCCTTATCGAATGACCAAAAACTTTGTGGAAAGCGAGGGTATACTAATAAAACCTGCATAAAAACGGAGTTCCTCAAGGGTTTATGTCAGGCTAACATAGATAACTAATTCTCAACAATTTGCAGGGGACAGTTGATAGTTGAGAGTGGACAGTTGGGTATCGCAAATTGAGGCGCAACAGACCCCGGCTTCCCATGAACTGACGTTCAGCCTTCTATTTATCCTTAACCAGAAGGAGGACTCTCACCGATCTAAATAAGCAGTCGGTTGGTGAAAAACCTCATTATTTTAAACGAAAATCTCTCAAGATTAAACAAATCTATAATTTTCTTAATCTTCTGGGGCAGCCGGGGAGGGTAAGGAAGCTTTGGGTTGAGAGTGTTGTCCTAGACCCCGTTCTTTAAGGGCATCAGTTAGGGTTGGATAATGGACCGGGCAGTCAAAATCTTGACCCGTTACAGCATCAGTATAGGTAAAATCTCGGTATTCCAAACAAAAGCGATCCCAAGCGGCCATCTGAACCACTCCTAAACGTACCAGACATTCCACCATCACATCCGTGAGCCAGCGATTAAGGCGAAGGCGAAAGTAAACTCGTTTATTGAAATAGCGGCAGAGTTCACTCACCGCGCGATCAACGGTGTAGGGTTCAGTTCCCAACACGTAATGACGGCGTTCTGAGGGAGGATTTTCAAGCAGATGTTGGACGACTTCGGCGATATCCTGGGCATGAATGAAGTGAAAACTGCCCTCGACACTGATAAAGCGAGCTAGATTGAGCCATTTACTCACCTCCGGTAGGCCCGCTGAGACGTGGGAATAGGGTTTGTTCTCATCCCCCCCTAAGACGATGGTGGGAAACAGAACCGTCAGGCGATTGGCGATGGGCATCCGGTGCAGTTGATTGAGACAATCATACTTAGAGCGGATATAGTCAGTTCCCATGTGGGCCGCGGCTCGGAGAATTTCCCCATTGCGATCGAGGATACTGGCGGTGGAGAAATAGATCACCTGTTCACACTGCTCTGAGTTGAGCAAGTGCATCAGCATACAGGTTTTGGTGACATTGATGTCAAAGGTTTCTCGGGAACCTCCCCAGGCGGCGGCGGCGAGAATGGCGCAGTTAATCGTCTCTAGCACCTCTTTAAACTGATGAATCTCTCGTAAGTCCCCCTCCAAGACATGAATCCCTGATCGCCGCTCTAAGTCTAGGTTCAACTTTTGGCGATCGCGAACAAACAAATAGAGTTCACAATCACTATGAGCAATCAGGGTTTCAGCGATATAGTGACCGATACAGCCACTCGCTCCAGTGAGGAGGACTCGTTTCATCAGCAAGCATTCAGGGTGGAGAAACGACAGGAAGAATCAGCGCGGTATCGCAGCGGGAGGCTCCTAGCCGGGCCACGGCGGCCCGGTTTAGCAGCGTTCAAGAGTTAAGCCGTAGCTAACAACTGATCCGCTTGTTTAGCGGTTTCAAAGAAGAACGCCACGTTCTCCTCTGGGGTATTCGGGAGAACCCCATGACCTAAGTTTAGGATATGACCTTGATTGCCGGCCTTACGAATCGTGTCGAGGATGCGATCGCGGATGAAGTCCTTAGATCCATACAAGACACCTGGATCGAGGTTCCCCTGAACATGAATCTGACGTCCCAGGCGTTGGCGAGCCTCAGCCATATCCACCGTCCAATCCACACTGACAATATTGGCTCCCGATTGGCCCATCCGTTCTAACAACCCCCCGCTCCCCGTCACCAGGAGAATTAAAGGCGTATCGGGGTGAGTTTGCCGCACCTGCTCAAACACCCGTTTCTGATAAGGCAGAGCAAAGGTATCGTAATCTTGGGGACTCAGTTGTCCGGCCCAGGAGTCAAACATCTGCACCACCTGAGCGCCGCAATCAATCTGATAACGCACATAAGTGGCGATCGCATCCGAGAGTTTCTCGAGTAAGCGATGCAGCATCGTCGGCTCAGAAAAAGCCATATTCTTAATCACCGAATAGGTTTTCGAGCCTTTTCCTTCCACCGCATAAGCCGCCAGAGTCCAGGGAGCGCCCACAAAACCCAACACAGCGGCTTCGTTCTTCACTTCCTGCCGCAGCGTCGTCAGAATTGGTTTAATAAAAGGTAACGACTCATCTGGATCAAGGGGATGCAAGTTCTCCACTTGTTCGAGAGAGCGAATGGGAGGATCAATAATCGGCCCCTTCCCTTCCGCAATATCCATCTCAATGCCAATTCCCGGCAGAGGTGTCACAATATCCGAGAAAAGAATCACCCCATCGGGTTTGAAGGCTCGCCAGGGTTGCAGAGACACCTCAATTGCCACCTCGGGAATCTCAGAGCGTTCCCGAAAACTGGGATATTTTTCACGTAAATCGCGATAGGCTTTCATGTAACGTCCTGCCTGTCGCATCATCCAGACTGGGGGACGCTCCAGGGCTTCACCCCGCGCCGCTCTCAAGAGGTAGGGAATCTCCGCTGAACCCGTCATTATTAACGCTTCCTTCTAAAAACAGTTTTGAATTGCCAAGGCTTAGCTTACCACAGGAGGGGAGGTCAGGAGGCAAGGGGAGGAGGGTAGGGTGTGTTCCGGCTGACAATCGTTGTCAGCTTTGAGCATTGAATGGGAACTTGCCGGAACGCACCGTTCGCTAGGAAGCAAGCGTTTCATGATTTGAAGTCGAGTAAATTAACCAATTTTCCCGCTGCACCGCCAGAACCGGAGATGTGACGCAGCTTTTGTTGCATCTGTTCGAGTTGTTGAGGATGATCGAGCAACTCTAGAACCGCATCACCGATCGCACTGGGGGGAAATTGCCCGAGAAACTCTGGCACAATCTGTTCTCCGGCCCAGATATTGGCCCAGGCGAGACGGGTTCCGCCGGATTGTCGTTGCAGCCATTGCCAGGTGAGCCAACTAAAGAGTTGGGTAAATCCTGAACCCAGTCCGGGCAGGTTCGCCAAGAGTCCCGGGAGTCCATCCCAGGCTCGCATGACATCAAGGCGATGGGTGGGGAGGAGAACCAGCATAGGAACCCCTAGGGCTGCTAATTCGGCGGTATTGGCTCCGACGGTGGTGATGCAGAGATGGCATTGTTTCAGAAGATTGTGGGGGGGGACCTCTTGATGTAACCTCAGGCGGGTTCCTTGGCGGGTTTCTAGATAAGGATGGCCTTGCTGGTGAATGAGTTGCCCGCAAGTCCAGTTTAGGGCCGCTAGGGTGGGATTCTCGTCTGGATTGGCGTAGGCAGCCAGTTGCTCTAGATCTAAACTGGGGGCAACGGGAATGACAAACTCTAGTTGCGGCCGCTGTTGCCCGAGATAGTCGGCAATTTCTAGGGTGAGGGGAACCCCGAGACTCAGTTTGAGGGGTTTGGAACCGGGGAGAAAGCCAATGCGGCCGGGATGTTGACTCTCTATGGGGGGTAGGGGCGATCGCCCGACTCCGGCGTCGGCCATGAGATTGCCCACGAGATGGAGTTTATGACGGTAGCGACGGGGGGCCTGGGCGATCGCCTCGGGGGTGGCCATGGCAAAGCGATCCACCCAGGGATACCATTGTCCTTGCCATTCGGCGTAGACGACGATACGGTAACCCAGTCGTCGCCCAATTAAGACGGGAAATAGGCGATCGCCCCCCAGGAACAACACCACGCCCTCCTCGGCCCAATCCCAATTCTCGGCGGTTTTGCCCCCGAGTAAAAAGGGCCAAAAAGCCTCGGGCCCTTGCACGCGATCGACTTCAGGATAACTCTGGGCGATCGCCGCCTCCCGGCCACTGGCGTGAGGACAGGGGGATAACACCACCGAGACTCTAGTCTGGGGAAACTGTCGTCGAATTGCTTGCACAACGGGACGCACCCAGGTGGTGACTTCCCCTGGGCCGTTGGAGAGAATTAAAATATCACGCACAGGTCAAAAACACATCCCAAGATTACTCACACCATCCCCAAAGCCATTGGAGACATAGCCATTAAACGGAGCGGTGATTTCCACCCACTCGCGACCATCGGAGGCGACAATGGTGCGCAAGGGTAAGCGAATCCGGAGGGTTTCGTCGACGTCAACCCCTCCCAAAACCGAGCCATTCAACGAGGGAGATTGGCGAATCGTTAAGCCTTCTGGTTGGATGACACGACGACAGGAGCTGCCAGAGCCGCTCTGGGGGGTAGAATCGAGCCGTTGCGATGTTCTGGCTCCTCCATCAGAGGGCAGTTGTGCGCCCCAAACAAAGGCCTCACAGGGATTGAGATGATTGTTGCCGAGGGGGCCATTGTCCACATAGCCCTGGGCCGGAAAACTCACGGCTAACCAGGTATGGCCTTCCGGGCCCCGAATGGCATCGCTGTCGGGGGACAGACGCAGCCGCTCATTCGGGGCCACGTTGGCGATGGAACGGGAGTCAGGCCGGGGATCGACGCGGATGGGTAGTCCCGACTCTAGATTGGGGGAGACTTGACGACAGAGAGGATCAATTCCCTGAGCCAAGGTGCTAACGGGAGCTTCGGTTCCTGGGCCGGCTAAGCTACTACCGCTAAAGGGGAACAGAGTCAGCAGCAGGACTGATAAACAACCAGTGAGTTTCACCATAGAGAAGGCTCAACGAGGGGTTAAGCAATCCAGTATCCCCCAATTCTAGGCGCAATTGAGCCAGTTTCCAAGTCTGACTGGCTCTCGTCTTGGACCAATGTCCTCGCCGCAATCTCCAAGCCCATAACCGGGGGCGATCGCCCTTAGCAGCCGTTAAAAATTCTTAATAAAAATTCTCATCAAATCGATCTAGGCTGATCACAGCAGGTTAGGCGTTTTGTCTCAATTGTGCGCGACTTCTGTTATCCGTCTGGTTCGTGACGGAACCTCACCATTGATACGTTGAACAGAAAATTATAGCATTTTTATTTTAGTATGACCAGTAATCTCGCGACAAAACTCCGGGAAGGCACGAAAAAGTCCCACACCATGGCCGAAAATGTGGGCTTTATCAAATGTTTTCTCAAAGGAACCGTGGAGAAGAACTCCTATCGGAACCTAGCAGCAAACTTCTACTTCGTCTACTCTGCCATGGAAGAGGAGATGGAACGTCACCGGGAACATCCCGTGTTGTCCAAACTCTACTATCCTCAACTGAACCGCAAGGAAAGTTTAGAACAGGATCTTCAGTACTACTTTGGCCCGAATTGGCGTGACGTCGTCAAGCCCTCCCAGGGTGGACAAGGCTATATCAACCGCATTCGGGACGTCTCTAACAGCGAACCGGAACTGCTGGTGGCTCACTGCTACACTCGCTATTTAGGGGATCTCTCCGGCGGACAGATTCTCAAAAACATTGCCCAGAAAGCCATGGGGTTAAACGATGGTGAAGGAACGGCGTTTTATGAATTCGCCGAGATTCCTGATGAGAAAGCCTTTAAGGCGGAGTATCGCCAAGCCATGGACAGTCTCCCCATTGATGAGGCCCAAGCCGATCGCATTGTCGATGAAGCTAATGATGCCTTCAAACTGAACATGGTGATGTTTGAAGAACTCGAAGGGAATCTCATTAAAGCCATCGGCCAGATGCTGTTTAATTCCCTAACTCGCCGTCGTTCTCGCAACGCCAATGAGCCAGCCCCGGTGAATGGTTAATCTCAGAGGGGTTTAACCCTTATCTTCACCGAGCTATCCCAGAAACCTCGTCCTTAATCGGGCGAGGTTTTCGCTTGTTGGCTATTCCGTCGCCACATCGCAGGTTTAATGCGGCGTAAGGCCGAGGCCCGAAACCGTTGATCCCAGTCTTCGTCGCTGAGATGGGCCAATTCGGAGAGGGTTGGGTTTTGGTTTTGGGGATAGGGCTGAAACGCCTCAACATCAGTGGTTTGAGCAAATCGCTGATTCCAGGGACACACCTCTTGGCAGATATCACAGCCCGCCACCCAGCCGTTGAGGTTTTTAGCGATCTCGTCGGGAAGGCGATCGCTGCGGTTTTCAATGGTGTGATAGGCCAGACAGCGGTTTGCATCCACCACCGAGGGACGAACGATCGCCGCCGTGGGACAGGCTTCTATACAGCGCGTACAGGTGCCACAATGGTCGGTATGGGGGCGATCGCCCTCCAGGGGCAGATTCGTCACCACTTCCCCGAGAAACACCCAGGAGCCATAATCTCGGGTAATCAGATTGCCATTTTTAGCAATCCAACCAATCCCCGCCCGTTGGGCCCAGACTTTATCCTGAACGGGGCCCGTATCAGCATAGTATTTCGCCCGAATATCTGGATCAGAGTCCTCCAACCAACGACAGAGTTGTTTGAGGCGACGATGAAGAACCTTATGATAATCCCGGCCCCAGGCGTAGCGAGAGATTTTCGCCCCATCCTCATCTTGTGCTTCGGGGGAGTCCGTGTAATAGTTCAAGGCCACCGCAATCACCGATCGCACCTCCGGTAAAACTTGGCGAATATCCTGGCGTTTGGGGTTCGCCATCCAGGCCATATCCGCCTGATAGCCTTGCTCTAACCAGCGTTGCAGGTGATTCACCGCCTCCACTTCCGCCCCATCCGGCTCAGGAGTCACCGCCGCGATTCCCACGCGATGAAATCCCAGCTTGAAGGCTTCCTGGAGAATTTGGCGACGATTGGGGGCCTGGGAAAACTGACTCATCGGGGTTCATTAATCGATTGCGGTTTGGGGTTCTCGGGCGGGAGGGGTGAGGCGTTGCTGAATCGGGATCTCAATCCGAAAGCAAACGCGATCGCCCTCCACCTCACAGCTTAAACGACCGCCATGAGTTTGAGTAATAATTTGATGGCTAATGGATAACCCCATCCCGGTTCCTTTTCCTGGGGGTTTGGTGGTGAAAAAGGCATCAAATAGATGTTCCTGAATCTCTGGGGGAATGCTCCCTCCATTATTGCTGATGGCGATCGCCACCCATTCTCGCTCAACGGAAGTAGAAATCTCGATATAAGGCTGCCAACCTGGGTTCTGGCTAAGAGCCGCCTCATCTAAGGCATCCATCGCATTACTGAGAATATTTGTAAACACCTGATTTAGTTGGCCACTAAAACTATCAATCAAAGGTAACTCCCCATAGCTCCTCCTCACCTCAATTTGAGGACGAAAAGACTTGGCTTTAATGCGGTTACTTAAAATCAATAATGTACTCTCAATCCCCTCATGAACATTCGTTTCATTAAATTCCCGATCAGTCGCCCGAGAAAAGGTCTTAAGAGAAGCAATAATGCCCTGAATCCGCCCTGCCCCTACCTCCATAGATTTCACTAATTTGGGTAAATCTTCCTTGAGAAACTCCACGTCAATCTCATCAGCAAATTCCCTCACCTCAGGGTTTACCTCTGGCGTTGACTCTTGATAGAGGGTGAGCAGAGTCAGTAGGTCTGTAATATACTCTTTAGCATGAATGAGATTCCCGTGAATAAAGTTAACCGGATTATTAATCTCATGAGCCACCCCAGCCACTAATTGCCCCAAAGAGGACATTTTCTCATTCTGCACCAGTTGCAGTTGAGTCTGCTGCAAACGCTCCAATGCCTCTGATAATTCTGCGGTTCGCTCTTTAACTTGGGATTCTAACCTGTGATTGAGATGATAAAGCTCAAGATGAACTTTGACGCGAGCTAGAACTTCTTCCTGCTCGAAAGGTTTAGTGATATAGTCTACAGCTCCGAGATTCAGTCCCTTGACTTTGTCGACGGTATCAGAGAGAGCCGTAGTAAAGATAATAGGAATATCCGCTGTGTCTGGATTGGCTTTGAGCCGGCGACAGGTTTCAAAGCCGTCAATCCCTGGCATCATCACATCTAACAAAATCAGATGTGGCGGTTTATAACTCACCTGTTCCAAGGCTGTCTCACCATCGAGGGCTACTGCAACTTGATAGTGAGCCGTACTGAGAGCTTCAGACAAAACTGCCAAATTCGTTGGGGTATCATCCACAACTAGAATAATATCAGACTCGGGATTAGACATAAACTGAATTCAAAAAGCGACAAGATATTTCGATATTAACCTAAAACAATTTCCTTAGATCTGTCGGAATTTCTCCTGGGAGCCTAAGTTAAAAAATAGGAAACGGGTTGAGAATTGACATGGGTTGCTCATGATGTTTAGAAGAATCATTATCAGTTTTAACATAAAATCTAATCAGTCGGCTAAAAACCAGAGATTTTTCAGGTAACTTGTGATACCAAGACTATCAGAACCCTGTAATATCGCTAAAGTGAGCTGTTTGATAGCGTCAAAAAACTCACCCGAAATCTCTTGCCTCTATACTCCAATCCACTTACTTTAACCGAGCCACTAATCAATATTTTTTTCCAAAATATCACGAATTTGCTTTATCTTAAATTCCTGGGCTAATTGTTCAATTGTCTGACAAAAAACTTGATATTGTGATTTCTCCTGTTGTAATTGCTTCAGGTCATCAACAATGCGATTCAACAATCCTTGTCGTGCCAAATCGAGTAATTTCTCAATCACATCTGGGGGAGGAATTTCCATGCGATCCTCGGGTTCAACCTCAGGCTGATAGCTTGCGGTTTCCCGAGAAGACTCCGACGGCTCATAAATCCAGGAAATTTT
>SMDP01000080.1:0-4089 GCA_012911965.1 Geitlerinema sp. P-1104 | reverse complement strand
AAGGGGAGAAAGATTTTGTCGAGTTGTTCCGAAGTCATCCCCACCCCAGTATCCGTAATCTCAAACTGAATGCGGTACGGGCCCGGCCCCTCTGGGGAACCGGATGCGTCCTCGTTCTCACTCGACTCCAACACTGAGACGTTTAAACAAACATTACCCTTCGAGGTAAACTTAATGGCATTGCCCAAGAGATTGATTAAAACTTGCCGCAACCGTTTTTCATCGGCTTTAACCCCGGTGGGAAGATGGGGATCTGCTACATAGAAAAATTCAATCTGTTTGGACTGCGATCGCACCCGGCAAATTTCCACAACCCCCTGTAAAAACGCCGGAAAATGAAACTCATTGGGGTGAAGTTCCATCTTCCCAGCTTCGATTTTCGATAAGTCCAAAATATCGTTAATCAAGGTCAGCAGGTGACCGCCACATTGCTGGATAATCTCAACCCCATGCAAGTCCTGTCCGCCAAGTCTTGCTGATCGCTGCAAAATTTGAGCATAGCCTAAAATCCCATTCAAGGGCGTTCGCAACTCATGACTCATACTTGCCAAAAAGTCGCTCTTGGCGTGATTGGCGGCATCGGCCAACTCCATAGCCTCTTGCAGTTCGGCGGTTCGCTCCTGAACCCGCTGTTCGAGTTCGCTGGCCCAATTGCGGAGTCGTTCTTCTGACTGGCGTAAAGCCTCTTTAGCCTGTTTCTGTTCCGTCACATCTCGCACAATTGCCAGATACTCCCGAGAGGCCTCCGTTTCCAACACCGAGATCCCCACTTCCACCGTTCCTTCCTCAGCCCCTCGCTTAAAATCCTGTTCACTAATGCGGGGAGCCGTCTCAATCACCCTGGGAAAATGGGGTAAATACTCCCAGAGCGGTCGTGTCAGCAGTTCAAAGCCCGGTAAATTAAACAAAGCACTGGCCGCCGGGTTGACTTCCTGAATCATGCCCTGATTGTCCAGAACTATAATGGCATCATCGGCAATGCGGAAGAGGAGTTGGGAGCGATCGCGAGCCTCTACAATGGCCTCCGCCTGGGGTAAACTCGTCCAACAGGCGATCGCCACCCCAACAAAGCCCACCGTCAGCAACAGTAACACCAGTAAATTCGCCGAGACATCGGCCAAGGTTTCTGGATTCGTTGCCGACATCATCCACACCTGGGCCTGCCAACTGAGGAAGGCGGCCCCACATAGCAGTAGTAAGAGTACCCCCACCTGAACCGCCACGAAGTTCTGGAAATTCTCCCCAAGCTGCTTGCGGTAGCGACGAATCCACCAATCCGTTTGAAAGAGAAAAAAGCGATTGCGGGCGATCGCCGCATCAAATAGCAACACCACAATGGGAAAGGCCAACCCCAGAGCTAAATCCCAACCACTCCACATCAGCCCCCCCACCACCAACACCGTGGCTTCTAAGATGAAAAAGGCCAACGAGCAGCGAGGTAGCCAAGAGCTATTAGTTCCCCGTTTGAGCCACATCCCTAAATGCAGCAGCATCGCACTGGAGAGATAGCCAGTTCCCGTCACCATCACCACCCGTTCCACATCCCCCCACAACAGACAGAGAAGACTCAGAGCAAACGTGAAACTCAACCCAGGGCCAAACGCACCTCGTCGAGACACCACGGCAAAAACCGGTGAGAGATAGTGATCTCGGGATAATTGATAAAGAACCCGAGGCGTTAGAGCCACCGCCGTCGCGGAACTCAGCAGACAGCCTGAGGCGATGAGAAATGTCACTAAAACGGGGGCAGCATTACCCCAAAAGGGACTCGATACCGTAACCAACTGGATAAACGTGTTGCTGCCCAACTCCGGGCTACTGGCCAAACGCATCAGCAACCAGGAGCCACCTGCATAGATAATCGGCAGCAGAATCGCCGCAAACTTAAGACTTGGCAGGGTTTGATAGGGTTTATTATTGTCCGCAACAAAAACCGAAGCGGTTTCACAGCCATAGGCAGCATACACCGCCAAAAAATACCATTTCATCCAATCTCCCAGCTCAAGCGGCTGCCACTGACTGGGAAAAAAGCCGGGGCTATTGGGGGAGATAGCCAACCAACCCAAGCCCTGGGTACAAAACACCAGGAAAAATCCCACCGCCGGCAGCACAAAAAATAGATGTAGAATACTAATCGCCCGAGTGCCACTGTAGGCCACCACAAACGGCAGAGCCGTAAACACAATTCTCAACAGAACTTCAGGGGCATCAATTCCCAAGGTTTCCAGATTGGCAGAAATCAACCCCGCCAAAACAATTCCATTCATGGATGGGACTGACACCCAACCTAAGAAGTAACCAATGGCCCCATATCGGGCTAAAAAAGGATGGTTGTCCAGGAGTTTGGTGATGTAGTTAGGTGTTCCTCCCGAGAGATTGGGATAGTGACTGCCGAGGTGTTTAACCTGAAGATTGTAGAGAACGCCAATTACCGCCGCCACCATCCACACCCAAATCACGGGCTGTCCTAAATCGGCATTGGAGGCTGGCCCCGGGCCAAGCCACAACAATAATCCACTCAACCCGAAGCCCCAAACTTCTAAAACCGTGAGGAGTCGGGGTAACTTGAGCCGGGGAAGTGGAGTCCCAGCCCGAGAATTCGTCGGAGCCGTAAGCCAGCTAAACATTGAGAACAGGGAACTAGAATAACACAGCAGAAGCGGGGCAATGCACCATTAAGTCGTGACAGGGACAAACTTCGAAAAATTTATGTTTAGTTTAATGGCTATAGTAACCGAAAACTTGTTTGATGCAAATCCGAGTTCACCTGAGTATCAACTGACTGGTTTTTCACCGTCAGCTAAACGCTGTAACCCCTGGCGATCGCAAATCCGAACCTGTTGTGCCTCCATTTCAATCAAATGGGCCTGAGTGAGTTTAGCAAACGTCCGGGACAAGGTTTCCGGAATCGTTCCCAGAAATGCAGCCAACTGTCCCTTTGCTAAATCCAATTGCACCTGCTGCGAGTCATGGCGATCGCTTAACTCCAGTAAGTACCCGGCCAAGCGACTGGAGACATCTTTGAGGGATAGCGTATCAATCAGATTAGCAAACCGCCGTAAATGTCGAGACAAACTGGCTAGTAAGTGAAAGGCTAAGCTCGGGTATTGTTCCACCAGAGCCAGGAGAGCTTGACTCGGGATGAGCAAGAGTTGAGTCTTCTCCAAGGCTGAAGCGGAGGCGGGATAATAGCCCCCATCAAAGGCCGGGACTTCCGCAAAGCGATCGCCCTCATCAAACCAATGTAAAATCTGTTCTTTACCCTCCGCAGAGGTTTTATAGACTTTCACTCGTCCTGACTGAACGATAAAGAAACCCAAACAGCGATCGCCCTCAAAAAAAATTGCCTCTCCTTTCTCATACTGCAACGGTTTAGCGATGGTTGCTATAGCATGAATTTGAGATTCTGGCAACCTCTCAAATAAATCAACACGACTTAAAAATTCGAGAATTTCTTCCATTTTTACCCTCAACTCTCGTAACCCGTAATAAAAACAACATACACTCCCGAAACAAGCCCCTACTGCCTACTGCCTACTGCCTACTGCCTTCTTCCCCCTACTGCCTTCTTCCCCCTACTGCCTTGTATTCACTCTTGACCCAAGTCAAAGACATTCCCCTAGACCCCAGCCTAAGCTAAAAGCAAGAAATCAACGAGGGATGTCCATCATGTTTTGTAGCCAATGCGAACAAACCACCCGAGGCGAAGGCTGTTTCAACTGGGGAGCCTGTGGCAAAAGCCCCGACGTTGATGCCTTACAAGATCTCCTCACCCATGCCCTGCGAGGACTCGCCGAAGTCGTGATTCAGGCTCGTTCCGCTAACCTGAGTCTGCCCACGGCCAACCGTTTCGCCTGTGAAGCCCTCTTCGCCACCCTAACCAACGTCAACTTCGACGGCGATCGCTTTGCAGCCTATATCCAGGAAACCGTGGAACTGCGAGAGTTCCTGCAACAGCAACTCCCCAAGACTCATCCTTGGTCAGACTTAGCCCAATTCCAACCCGCCGGCAATCGCGACTCCCTCATTCAACAGGGCAAAGAGGCAGAATACGAGTTTATCAGCCAAGGCTCGGGGGATGTGGACATC
>SMDP01000008.1:31414-44850 GCA_012911965.1 Geitlerinema sp. P-1104 | reverse complement strand
CAACCGCCCGTTGAGATGAAGGCTCAAGTGCCTCTGAGCGATCGCGCCCAACAGACCATCGGACAATCCCGTCGCGAACTGGAGGCCATTCTCGATCGCCGGGATTCTCGTAGCTTTATTGTTGTCGGCCCCTGTTCCATTCATGATGTCAACGCCGCCAAAGACTACGCCCAACGGCTGCGGGACTTGAGCGATCGCGTGCAAGATAAACTCCTCCTGGTGATGCGCGTCTATTTCGAGAAACCCCGCACCACCGTCGGCTGGAAAGGACTCATCAACGACCCCGATATGGACGACTCCTTCCATATCCAAAAAGGCCTCCTGTTAGCGCGCCAACTCCTAGCCGATATTGCCGATCTCGGGCTACCAACCGCCACAGAAGCCCTCGATCCCATCGTGCCTCAATATATCAGCGATGTCCTCAGTTGGTCAGCCATTGGCGCTCGCACCATTGAATCGCAAACCCACCGGGAAATGGCCAGCGGACTCTCCATGCCCGTTGGACTCAAAAATGGCACGAACGGCAGTATCGAAGTGGCCCTCAACGCCATGAAAGCAGCTCGGGAACCCCATAGTTTCCTGGGAATCGATGAAAATGGCTCCGTGAGTGTCTTTAAGACCAGCGGGAACGACTACGCCCACATTATTCTGCGCGGCGGCGGCGGCCAGGTCAACTATAACGCCGAGTCCATCGCCCGAGTCGAAGAACAACTCAAAGCCGCCGGACTTCCCCCGCGCTTGGTGGTTGATTGTAGTCATGGAAATTCCCATAAAGACCATCGCCGTCAGTCTGGGGTGTTCCAGAACGTGGTTGAACAAATCAAAGGGGGCAACTCCTCCATTGTCGGCATGATGTTAGAGTCAAATCTGTTTGAAGGCAACCAAACCATTCCCGAGAACCTAAACGACTTGCGTTATGGGGTCTCCGTCACCGACAAATGTTTGAGTTGGCAGGATACAGAAGCCACCATTTTAGAGGCCTATCAGACCTTGGGTGGCCAGTTGTAACCGTACAGACCGATAGAAGCCGCCGAGTAGATAAATTAGGATTTGGCCATGAGTAAGGGGCAAACAGCACGACTTGTTGAAGTCTTTTCGGCAATTCAGGGAGAAGGGGCCAACATTGGCACTCGGCAGATTTTTATCCGCTTTGCCCTCTGTGATTTGCGCTGTCTCTACTGTGATAGCGCCCATACTTGGCACGCCCCCGCCCATTGTCGCATTGAACGCACACCGGGATTGCGGGACTTTGATGAATACGATAACCCGATCACGGTGGAGGTGTTATCGGCGTTGGTGGAACGGCAAAATCGACCGGGACTGCATGACAGTATTAGTCTGACGGGGGGAGAACCTCTATTGCACGCCCCCTTCTTAGAGGCGTTTTTACCCGAGATTCGCCAACGCACCCAACTGCCCATTTATCTGGAGACAGGAGGACATCGTCCCGATAAACTCAAGCCGGTTCTGCCCTATTTGGATTTGGTGGGGATGGATATTAAGTTACCCAGTACCAGTGGTGAAACCTGGTGGACGGAACATGAGCAGTTTTTGCAACTCTGTCATGAGGCGGGGGTTTCAGTGTTTGTGAAAACGATTGTCTGCGATCGCACGCCGGCCCAAGAACTCGAACGAGTGGCCCATTTAGTCTCCCGCGTGGATTCACAAACTCCCATTTATTTACAACCCGTGACCCCTCTCAATGGGGTTTTACGAGCCACTAATGAAGCCCTGCGTAAGGATTCCTTCCGAGATGCTGTTGTTCCTGATCCCGAGCAAGTCCTGGCCTGGCAAACCATGATGAAACGCACGATTCGGCACGTTCGGGTGGTGCCTCAAACTCATAAGATGATTGGGCAATTGTAGGGGGGAGAGGAAGGGAACAAGGAACGGGCGGGAAGGCAATAGGGGAACCACAGAGTCACAGAGGACGCGGAGGAGGAGGAGGGGTTAGTTGTTGAGGCTTTGGCGGGCTTCCCGGAAATCGCGGTTGGCGGCGTTGAGGTGGGTTCGGGCTAACTCTCCGGCTAGGGTTTGGCGAGGAATCAGTTCGAGACGATCAATCGCCTGTTGCCATTTTTCCAGGGCCTGTTCGGCTCCCCGATGGGTGGTGGCTTCTCGGTACTGCGATCGCGCGGCGTTGAGTTCTGCCAGGACTTCATCGAGTTGGTCATGGGCATTGCGTTCTTGGAAGATCACCACATCCATGCGTCCGATACTTTTACGGGCTGCCTCAAATTCATCGTGGGTAAACCTCCAGGAACAGCTAAAAAAGGTACAGTAGCGTTGAGGGTAATAGCCGAGAAACCAAACTGGAAGTTGATCGAGATGGTGTTGGGCCTGGGTCACTTTTTCTTGCCCCAATTCTAAGTCGGCTAGGCTAGTGGCTTGGTTTACCAATTGATCTGACTGTTCCACCAGGGCGATCGCCTCCCGGTAGTTATGATCCATACTTAGGAAACTTGGAAGCAATAACATCGGTGCATGTTGGGCGATCGGCTGGCGAATCATGGGATAGGGAAGATTAGCCAGAAAGACAAACCCCGTTAGTCCCGCTCCACCGGCAACAATCGCCCCGAGAGTAATGGCGAGAGTTCGTGCTTTCGAGGGGTGATTCGCCTTTGCGGCCCGTTCAATCACAGGAGTCTTGAAAGCCGGATAACGATTATGAATGACTCGTTTCAGTTGCGACTCCGTCAGAGGGGTTCCTTCCTGTCGTGATAATCCCTCAAGTTCCTGAAGGAGCAATTTGCGGACAACCCGCTCCCCCACATCTCCCCGATTGTCCCCTTGAAGTTCTGCCCGTAGAATCCCCAAAGCACGGTTGTTTAAACGCTTCATGCTCAAATCCTAAATCTTAGATCTATCCAGCCTTCTCCATCCTATCAAATTCTGTTTGGGGCATCACTCCATTTATCCCGATGAAGCCGTCGGCGGTCGTAAAGACAAAAGAATCCCCCATTCTCAAAGACTTTGACCTAGAATGGTAATTTGTCCTTTAAATCTTCAAGATACCCCTAAATGGATATTTTTCTGACCCTGGTTATCTTGGTGTTGGCATTAGTTGGCTTTGTCAGCGAACTCTTACCGCCGGATATTATTGCCTTATCTGTGACCGTTTTGCTGATGATTTGTGGTTTGGTAACCCCCGAGGAAGGAATGTCTGGCTTCAGTAACTCGGCAACTGTCACCGTCATGGCGATGTTTATTCTCAGTGCTGGCATTGCCAAAACTGGGGTCATTCAAATTATTCGGGATTTCTTGGTGCGATGGGGAGGAAAAACCTCCCGTCGTCAAATTTTTACATTGGGGATTTTAGTCGGTCCTATTTCGGCTTTTATCAATAATACCGCCGTACTGGCTATTTTTCTGCCTATTGTTGAAGATTGGTGTCGCAAACAAAAGCGATCGCCTTCTAAACTACTGATTCCTCTCTCCTATATTTCCATTTTGGGAGGGATGATGACCCTAGTGGGAACCTCAACGAATATCCTAGCCAGCGGACTTTCCGAACAGTTAGGCTATCGAACGTTTACTATCTTTGAGTTTTCCAAAGCTAGTATCTGTATGTTTCTATTTGGGCTAGCCTATTTAAGCATCTGTGCTCCCTATTTACTCCCCAACCGCAAAACCAACAATGACTCATTTGCCCAAGATTATGGCTTAAGAGATTATGTGAGTGAGCTAGTGATCACCCCTCAATCAAGTCTCGTGGGTGAAACCCTAAATAATAGCGGCATTCAACGTAAATTTGATTTAGACGTGTTAGAACTCCTGCGAGATAAAGTCAGATTTGCTCAACCCTTAGCTGATAAAATTCTGCAAGCGGGGGATGTTTTGGTAGTTCGCAGTAGTCGAGAAGACTTACTAAAAATTCGAGAAGAACGAGGGTTGGATTTATTTGCAGATGTCAAATTCAACCAAAATTCTTTAGAGTCTTTCTTGAGTTCTGAAGAAGAAAAAATTGGTGAAGTTTTGATTTTGTCAAACTCTCGTTTAATTGGCACAACTCTGAAAGAAATTCGCTTTCGTCAACGGTATAATGCCACTGTCTTAGCTGTGCGTCGAGGTTCAGAATTGGTTAAAGGTCCCTTAGGGCGAGTTCCCTTGCGCTTCGGAGATTTATTACTGCTGCAAGGTCCTAAACAAAGCTTTATTGGTTTGCAAACCACCCGAGAACTATTGGTTCTTGAACAGCGGGATGTGGAAATGTTGCGTCAGGATAAAGCCTGGATTTCCGTAATCATTGGCTTAAGTGTGATTGGCTTGTCAGCATTTAACATTATGCCAATTGTTGTTAGTGCCTGGGCGGGAGTGATTGCCTTAATCCTGACAAAATGCTTGCGCCCAGGGGAGATTTATGGAGCCATTCGCTGGGATATCATTTTCCTCCTAGCGGGGTTAATTCCCTTTGGTATTGCCATGCGCAATTCAGGAACAACCACCTGGATTGCCGAAAATCTGGTCTCAATAGGGGGAGAACTTCCCGGCTACTGGGTGCTAGTCTTCTTCTTTGTTATCACCTCCATTTTTACCGAAATCATTTCTAACAATGCCTCAGTGGTTTTGATGCTCCCCATTGCCGTAGAAGTGGCCCAAGCCTTAGACTTGAATCCCTTTTCTGCCATGTTTGCAGTTACCTTTGCCGCTTCTAATAGTTATCTGAGTCCCATTGGCTATCAAACCAATACCATGGTTTATGGTCCGGGGGGCTATAAATTCACCGATTTCGCTCGTGTTGGTGCGCCATTGACCCTTAGTTTGATGTTTCTTGCGCCTTGGCTGATTGTGGTCTTCTATGGCTTATAGAATGTCCGGGATGCAATTTGCTCAACCTCGGGCGAACCTTTCCCTAAACATGGTATTTTGAATTGGCTTCCTCCCTAAATTCCAGTGGAGTGTCGGGGGTAGGAGACCCAGAACAACAGTACAACAGACAACCTAAAATGATGCAACAACGTGGTGTTACAGTTTGGTTTACCGGATTAAGTGGAGCCGGAAAAACGACGATTAGTCAGGCGGTCGCCGAACAACTGCGATCGCTCGATTGCAAGTTAGAAATCCTAGATGGGGACATTGTCCGCCAAAATCTCACCAAAGGGTTGGGTTTTAGTAAAGAAGACCGAGATGAAAACATCCGTCGTATTGGCTTTGTCTCCCATCTGCTGACTCGTAATGGGGTCATTGTCTTAGTTTCGGCGATTTCCCCCTATCGCGCGGTGCGTGAGGAAGTCAAGGCTCGTATTGGTGATTTTGTGGAAGTCTTTGTCAATGCTCCCCTGGCGGTGTGCGAGGAGCGGGACGTCAAAGGCCTCTACAAAAAGGCCCGCAGTGGGGAAATTGCCAATTTTACTGGGGTGAGCGACCCCTATGAACCGCCGACCGACCCGACGATTGAATGTCGCACGGATTTGGAATCCCATGAGGAGAGTGTCAATAAGGTTCTCAATACCCTGAAGGAGATGGGATATCTCAGCCACTAAGACGAAGGGCTATTTTTACCCTCAGCAGCGATAGGGCCTCTCCCTATTGCTGCGGTTGCGACGATTCAGAATCTCGCTCCTCCTCTGCATCCTCATCATCCTCATCCAAGATGGGGTCGTTGTCGGCCAAGCCTAAATCCGAGTCGAGGCTGTCCTGAGTGGGGGAAGACGAGTCAACCAAGTCAGTTTCTAAATCGAGATCCTCGGTCGTTAGGGAATCTGACATGGAAATTGAGGAAAGTTGAGTATCGAGGGGGGGAGAATTATCCCGTCGTTGCACCTGGATTTGGTGCAGTCGCGGTCCATCGGTGGCCACGACTTCTAGGTTGAGGCCATTAAAGCCGAACCCTTCGCCAATCTTGGGGATTTTTTGCATTTGATAAATCAGAAAGCCTCCCAGAGTCTGATAGTCATCGATGAGGGGAAGCTTTAAATCAAGCAGTTCATTAACCTCTTCGAGATCCATTTGTGCTTGAACGATGAAGGTGCGCTCATCCACCATTTGTACGGCTAACTCTTCAGTTCCTTCACTTTCGAGACTTTCGCCGACAATTTCGGCAATGATGTCCTGCATGGTGATTAGGCCAGCGGTTCCGCCAAAGTCATCAACCACCATGACCATCGGTTGCGCAGAACGTTGTAGGACGGGTAGGAGTTCCCCCAGGAGGGTGCATTCAGGGACGAAACGCGCTGGACGAACCCAGGGTTGAATGGGAGTATCGAGGGACATTTGACCGCGAGCGAGGGGTTCGGCTAGTTCCTTGAGATGAACGATTCCTCGGATATCATCGAGGGATTCGCCAATGATGGGATAGCGGGAATGACCGGAACGGGCCACTTCTTCGAGGAAGCTGCTAAAGGTCGCATCACTGGGAAGAGCGGCGATTTGGGTCCGGGGAACCATGACTTCTTCGGCGGCTACATCACCAAATTCAAAGACATTACTGAGCAGTTCCCGTTCTTCGGCTTCGAGGCCCGTGGATTCTCCTTCTAGGGCGATGATGCGTTGCAGTTCTTCCGGGGTGACGCGGTTATAGAAGCGGCGGTCAACATCGCGAATCCCCACTAGTCGTAATAAGAGGCGGGTGGATTGGTTGAGAATCCAGAGGAAGGGGTTAAAGAAACGGGCGATCGCCAAACTGGGGGGCCCGAGAAGTTGAGCCAGTTGTTCGGCGTAGAGGAGGGCCAGGGATTTGGGACAGAGTTCTCCGAGGACAATTTGCAGGTACGCCACCAACAGAAAGGCCAGGGGAATCGAGAGGCTATGGGTGACTACCGTAGCCACGGGAGGGGAGAGGGGAAGTGTGGTTAGCAGTAGGGCCACGAGGGAGGCCATGGTTCTCTCGCCTATCCAGCCGAGGGCCAGACTAGAGAGGGTAATCCCCAGTTGGGTGGTGGAGAGGAGGCGATCGATATCCTGTTGCAGAATCTGGACACTGCGGGCCGGGAGATCGCCAGCGTCCACCAGTTGGTTGATGCGCGATCGCCGCACGGAGACCATTGAAAACTCAGCCGTCACGAAAAAGGCGTTAATGGCAATTAAGCCCAGAACGGATAATAGGCTCAGGAGGATATCCTGTAGGGTCTTGGCTTCAAGTCCAAGGGTTAGTGCGGCTGAGGGGCCATCCATCAGTAGGACAAGACTGAGACTTAATACGGCGATCGCTCCCAGACGAGAGCATCGGGAGAGGGGGAAGGGGCTGGATATTCTTAGCTTGATGCGATTGCTCACAAATTTGAAGAGCAGTCGGAGACTCGTACCTCTTGGTTTGGACAAGGCGTGTTTTTAGGCGCTATGAGGGGTCACCTCGGGCTGATGACTTTGAGTTTGAGCTTCAACCTCCCGCAAGATATCTTCTTCATCGAGAAAGCGCGGATTGTTGGTAGTGGCTTCATTTTCAGAACGATTGCTGAGGTTACTCCCGGGTCGAAATTCCGGCTGAGTGACCCCCTTGAGGGCTTCTCGACCCAGGGAAAAACCCCACATAGCACTAAATACCCCGGCCCCCATCATCATTAGGAGTAGGGTGATGGTTAAGAAGACAGTCCAGTTAAATTTCATGGCGGTGAGTTGCGTTGAGGTCTTCGAGTAAACGTGCCGAGGCGGTGCTGTGACCGCCGTAGCGGCCTGAATAGGTGGTTAGCCTGGTTCAGGTTTCGCACCATTTTATCGTTTGAGATACGCTTGGGCCTCAGACCTAGCCGGAATTTTATCGGCCCCCTAGCTGAAATTCGAACGATCGCGCTAGAATCGGATACGGGTTCACACAGGATTGTGAGTTCCCCCTTTGTTCTTTGGGCGGTTGGCCGAGCGGTTTAGGCAGCGAACTCATAATTCGCCTCAGGCGGGTTCAACTCCTGCACCGCCCACTTATATTTATATAAAAATGCTGACAGGGCGCTCTCGGCGGGCGATCGCGACGGGTGCGGGAACCGCAATCGCCCTGGGCTTGAGCCGTGGTTTAATCGAGGAAAAACTCACTACCCCGAATAGGAGTGGTTTCTCCGGTTCGGTTCATGGTATCGATGGAGGTGTTGTAAGGATTCGGTAAGTCCGGGGTGCGGATGAAGGGATCGTTGGTCAGTTGTTGGCGCATGATATCCCGGTGCAGGATATTCACAAGTCGTCCATCCCGCGCGATGTTGTTTTCAGGAAAGTTAAAGAGTAGGGAGTCGATCTGGCTGGGAATACTGCGGTTGCGGAAGAAGTCACGACTATGTTCAAAAAAGCCCCGCTCAAAGGCTTCAGGAATGGTCAAGGTGCGCAGTCGTCGCGTTTCGAGTCCGGGAACCGTGACTTCTGACTCAGAGACTTGGGCCACCGCCGCCGGCGCCATGGACATCAGCGTGGCGATCGCGGCTCCCAAAACTGGGGTTAGACGCAATGAACGGTTCATAGACTTCTCCTCAACGTTTCCTCCCCAGTTTAACCTATCGATTCCGACCTTTGTTCATCCAGTCCCGCCGGGGACTCTGGGGCGATCGCAGAGCG
Source organism: Geitlerinema sp. P-1104 (assembly GCA_012911965.1). Taxonomy (GTDB): domain Bacteria; phylum Cyanobacteriota; class Cyanobacteriia; order Cyanobacteriales; family Geitlerinemataceae; genus Sodalinema. Next base: position 36,375 of record SMDP01000008.1, on the reverse strand, counting down.
TGCGGGAACTGCAATCGCCGCCCTTCATATTAGTTAGCTATTTTCCCTAGCATTCGCGATCCCCACTATCAGTAAGACTACTGAAATGTTGTCCGAGAAGACCTCGATTGAAACCCGCAAATACACCGATGAGAGAACACCATTATTTAGATTTATTGCAAAAAAAGCTTGACCCATGGTGTCTGAAGGCACTTTTTTAGAAAAAAGGTTATGATAAGGTTAAGGCAGGAAATGGATCTAGGCAATTAAATGCCTTGACAGCACTGTTCATTTTGTCACTGCTTGATGAAACTCGCCCGATAAAAAGCTAAAACCCTTTGGACGATTTTCAAGAAGTCACGATAAGACTAGGAGGTTACCATGAACCGCTCCAAATTTCTAACCACCAAATATCCCTACCACGGCAGCTTTTCCAGCGAAAATCCCGAAGTCTTGTTATTTGACGCAAATTTACAAGAGTTTGCCCAAAAAGTGGGTTATATTAGCTGTTTAGAAACCAGTGGTAAATTAGCCCCTGATTTAGCATTTAAGGAAATTGAGTTCTTGTGGAAGCAACTACAACAAACTAGAGATTCACTAGGATTAAGTTCGGACGAAGTAAATTAAGTATTCAGGGTTTCTTCATTCTATTTTATGCTAACTTTAGGAGCGATTTTCAGCAATCGCTCCTTTGCTGGTTAAGCAAAAAATCAACGATCTAAATCATTCAAGAAGTGGTCAACGGTTTCCAGATAACCGGGATCATCCGCAACATCCCGAGAGAGTCGATTAGCCGTGATCGCCGCGTTAATCACATCCTCTGCCGATAGTTCCCCACTGCGATAGGCAAACGCCAGTTGATTAAACTGAGGAATCCCCTGTTCTTGTAAATAGCCATTACGGGCAAGTTGGACTAAATCGACGGCTGAAATACTAATGTCAGCCGCTGTTGCTGGAGGAGTTATCGCAAACGTTATTACGATATAACTTGCCAAAACAATGAAAAAAGCCTTGAAATTTACCATGATTATCTAGATATGTGTAATCGTTACATCTAACATTTTACTAGAAAACCATAAAAAGCAGATGAAACTAAAGTAGGTATCACCCGTTAGACGCATGATACCTACCGATACTCTGAAATTGAGATTAGACGTTATTGGCTAAAGCGGAAGCGGGCATTAGTGCGGGTTCCCTCCACCTCCGTTAACATGACAACCAGATAATCTCCTGAGACTTGACTGGGGAGAAAGGCAAAATAATGCTCTCCCGGCGCATCATACTCCATCGGGAGTTCCATCTCTTGGCCGTTCGGTAGCTGTACCTGAGCCGTCACCGTTGCATTAGAAATTATTTCTCGATCATCCCGAGTTTGCACATAGAAATCCAAGTGAATCCCCGAATCTTCTGGAATGGGTACTAATTCTAAATGGTAGTCCCCTGTTTCTACCACTTGACCCCCATACTGAGCCGTTGGATGGTCGGTGGAGTCATTTTGATCGGAGTTAGGAGATGATTCCACCGCTGGAGAGTCCATCTCCGAGGGAGTTGTCTCCAAGTCATTTGTTGAAGTCTCACCGGTGCAGCCATTGAGAATTAGTATCCCCATCCCTAGCGTCAGAGTAAGCCTCAAGGGCGTTCGCAGAGCGTGCGGGAACCGCAATCGCCCTAAATTAAAGAATGTCATCATGAACCTCATTTAAAGAACGGTTATTTCCCCCTCCTTGACTGAGCAGCAACGCCTCTGAGGGAGCATCCCGAGAGGGGGGACGTTTCGGCACTAACCCTCGGCCAAACTGGGCATATAACGCCGGTAACACCAACAGAGTTAAGGCGGTGGAGGTAAATAAGCCCCCCAACACCACGATCGCCAACGGTTGTAAAATCTCTTGTCCCGGGCCGACACCAATGGCCAGGGGTAACATCCCCAACGCAGACGTGAACGCCGTCATGAGAATCGCCGTTAACCGCTCCGTAGATCCCAGAAAAATCACCCGATGCAGGGGCAATCCCAATGCCAATTTGCGGTTATAGTTATCCACCAACAACAGGCCATTGCGAGTGGCCACCCCAAACAGGGTAATAAAGCCAACCAACGAGGCCACCGAAAGAATCCCGCCCCCCAAGGCCACCGAGAGAATTCCACCCACCAAAGCCAAGGGCAGATTTAAGAGAATCATCACCGTGGCGGGGAGCGATCGCACCGTCACATACATCAATACTGCAATCACCGCGATCGCCATCCCCCCAAACAGCAACAAATTCTCCCGAGCGGCTTGTTCCGACTCAAACTGTCCTCCATATTGAATAAAGTAGCCCGGCGGAAAAGTTACCTCTGCTGCAATCGTGTCTTGCATCTCCTCAATCACCGTTCCCAAATCTCGTTCCGCCACATTAGCCGACAGCACAATCAAACGGGAGACATCCTCACGGCGAATCAAATTCGGACCCGTTCCATACTCCACCTGAGCCAATTGTCCCAGGGGAATCCGTTGTCCACTGGGAGTATCAACCGGTAAATCTTGAATCTGACCGAGAGTGTTGCGGGCCTCGGGAGGGAGCCAAACCACAACATCGAGAATCTGTTGGTTCTCTAACACCTGGGACACCACTCGTCCATTTAGGGCGGTTTCCACCGTTTGCGAAAGACTGGCGATCGTCACACCGTAACGGGCCGCCGCCGAACGATTAAACTGAATATGCAATTGACGGATGGGCAATTGTGGCGCTAACTGTAAATCCACCACCCCCTCAATCGAGGCCATCTGCGATCGCACCTCCGTACCCAAGCGGCGCAACTCTGCCAAATCCGGGCCAAAAATCTTCACCGCGATCGCACTGCGAACCCCCGACAACACCTCATCCATGCGGTGAGAAATAAAGCCCCCCACATTCGCCGCCACCCCAGGAACCCGAGCCAACTCCTGGCGCAGTGCTGCCAGCGTCTCGTCCCGGTTCACCATTCCCGCCGCACTCAACTCAATATCTAACTCCGCAAAATTGGAACCCACAATATGGGGATCTCCGGGACTGCGGCCTGATCGCATCTGAATTGTCTCAAAGCGGGGATCCTCCTTGAGAGCCGTTTGAATCGCAAAGCCTGTGCGATCGGTGGCCGCCAGAGAACTTCCGGGAAATAAATCCAGCGACACCACCAGCGATCGCTCCTGAAACTCCGGCAAAAACACCCGTCCCAAACTCGGCAGCACGACCAACGCCGCCACCAAGGCCGCCCCCGCCCCAAAGAGAATCCAGGCCGGCCGATTCAGCACCATTAACAGCAGCGGACGATACAGCCGTTGACTGCTGCGGGCCATCCAGGTCTCGTCATCGGGTAAAGGACAATTGGCCAGTAAGAGGGCACAGAGCGCCGGGGAGAGGGTTAACGCCACCAAACTTGAAGCAAAAATCGCCAGCAAATAGGCAATCCCCATCGGGGCAAAAATCCGCCCTTCAACCCCCGTTAAGGAAAAAATCGGCGCAAAAATGACCGCAATAATCACCGTGGAAAACAACACACTGGTGCGCACCTCCACTGACGTTTCATAGACCACCTGTAACGGCGTTTTCGGATTGTCCGACTGTTGATTGTGTCGTAAGCCCCGATAACAGTTCTCCATATCCACAATCGAATCATCCACCACTGAGCCAATCGCCACCGCCAATCCACCGAGGGTCATGGTATTGACCGTTAAGCCGAAACCATTGAGCAGCATTAAACAGATCAAGAGGGACAGGGGGATTGCACTGAGGGTAATCAGGGCCGTGCGCCAGTTCATCAGAAACAGCAGCAAAATCACAGAAACAATCACAATCCCATCTCGTAGAGATTGGCTGACATTGGTAATGGATGCTTCGATAAAATCCCCTTGGCGGAAGCTACGGCGAATCGTGACATCCTCAGGCAAACTGAGGCGGATTTCCTCCATCGCGGCTTCTACCGCCTCCGTGACTTGCAGCGTATCCGTCAGAGGTTGCTTGTTAATCAACAGCACCAACGCCGGTTCCCCATTGAGACCTCCATTGCCCCGCTTAAGAGCTGCCCCGAGCTGGACTTGAGCCACATCCCCCACCCGGATCGGACGACCCTGGCGGCTGCTGATAACCGCCTCTCGTAAATCGTCCAGGTCCTGAATCCGTCCTAGGCCACGGATGAGCAATTCCTGATCGCTATCAATTAAGAAGCCTCCCGGAGCGTTCTGATTGGCGGCGGCCACGGCTTCGCTGACGGCCTCTAAACTAACTCCCAAGGCGGTGAGTTTCTCCGGATCCACCCAAACCTGATATTGGGGTTCATCTCCCCCAAAGAGAGTAATTTGGGTCACGCCGGGAACCGCCAGCAGTCGGGGTTTGACCTGGCGATCGACCTGTTGCCATAACTCCATCAGGGAGGTGTCCTCAGCGGTGATGGCATATTGCAGAATAATGCCTAGGGGGGAGTTGAGGGGCGAGAGGTGGGGCATTTCACTGCCCTCAGGGAGCTGATCTTGGACTTGTTGAAGTCGCTCGGTAATCAGTTGTCGAGCTTGGTAGACATCTGTATCCCAGGAGAAAATCACCTGCACCGCCGAGGTTCCAGCAATGGACGTCGATCGCACGGTGGTCACCCCCGCAATCCCATTCATGGCCCGTTCGATGGGGAGGGTGATGAGGGCTTCGACATCTTCGGGGGCTAATCCTGGGGCCTCCGTTTGGATTTCTACTTGTGGGGGGGCGAAGTCAGGGAAAACATCGAGGGGCATCTGGCGCAGGTTGTAACTGCCAATGAGGCTCAGGAGAACGGCCAGGACGACAATGATGACCCGATGGGCGATCGACCAATGGAGAATGCGGTTAAGCATCACTTAGTTCCTCCCCACGGTTTCTCGGGATTCTGACTCCTCCTCGGGCTGCTCTAGGACATCCTCTAGGGTAATGGAGCTTGGGGAGACATCCCGGCGAGATCCCCGCCCCAGGGCAAAGGCCACAACGACGAGGGTTCC
>SMDP01000008.1:28282-31242 GCA_012911965.1 Geitlerinema sp. P-1104 | reverse complement strand
ATGCGATCGCCCGCCGTGTCCCCGGTGGTGACCTCCACCGGTTCAAAGCGATCGCCATTTTGTACAAAGACCATCTCTTGAGCGTTGGCCTCAACCACAGCCGTACTGGGAACCGTGAGAACGGCCTCTGAGGTGCGTTCGGTTAGAATCTCCAACTCGGCAAAGAGTCCTGGCTTGAGGGAGTCACTGCGATCGCTCAATTCAGCGGTCACAGGGAGGGTGCGGCTGTCGGGGTTAATGGCGGACCCTATAATCGTCACCCAACCCTGAAACACCTGTCCCGGCTGACTGGCGACGGTAACCCGCACCCCTTGTCCTTCAGAAATCTCAGCGATATCCCGTTCATGGACATTCGCCGTCACCAGCAGGCGTTCTCCATTGATGATCTCCAACAAAGGGGTAACCGCCTCTTCGACCGTTTGCCCCTGGCTCACGTGACGCTGGGCAATTGTTCCCGAAATGGGAGCAGTGACGGTAACTCGTCCTTGGTCATCGGCGGGACTGTTGAGTTGTTCGAGACGACTGTCATAGGCGCGGCTGCTGAGATTGAGTTGGGATTGAGCCGCTTCAACGGCAGTTTGGGCGCGATCAAGGTCGGCTTCGGCTTCTAAGAGGTCTTGACGGCCCTGGGCGCGGCTGAGTTGATGACGCGCTTGGGCTAACTCGGCTTGGGACTGTAAAACTTGTTGCTGGGGAATCGCCCCCGCTGCGGCCAATTCGCGATCGCGGTCATAGCGTTCTTGGCTTAATTGCACCTGACGTTCAGCGGCGTCAATTTCTGTTTGGCTAATCTGCTGCTGTCGCTCATAATTGCGTTGAGCTAAGGTGAGGCTGGCTTGGGCCTGGCGCAGTTCCCCGTCGCGCTGAATTTGTTCTTGTTGCGATCGCACCCGTAAATCAATCAACTCGGGAGCTTTCACCACCGCTAGGGCTTGTCCTTGAGCCACCCAATCCCCCGGCTGCACTAATAGTTCCACTAAGGCCCCATTAACGGGGGCATTGACGGAAACTCGGCGGTTGGGTTCGGTTTCAATCTCGGCGGTGGTCTGAATCCCCAGTTCCAAAACCTGCCGCTGCACTGGCTCGATGACTAATCCCAGTCGCTGTTGCGTCTCGGCATCCACCTCAATCCCCTGATCGGGCGTTGTCGTCATGGGCGAGTCTAGCTCAAATTCCGCGCCATGATCATGGCCGGGGTGAGCCAAGACCTGGGCCGGCCAAGCCAGCATGAGAGACACGAAAAGGCTGGACAAACAGCGTTGCATAGAGACTGGGGAGTAATCAGGCATAATGCTACATTGAGGAACTGAAGACCCCATACAGGGTCGGTTTAATTCCTCACTCTGGGAGCTTAGCAAGGGCAAATAAAATTGCTATGAAATCCACTTGATGAGGATCAACCCATCCTCAAACTTTTACGGTGATGCGAATCCTATTAGTCGAAGATGAACCCGATCTCGGCGCAATTCTCGAACGACTGTTAGTTCGGGAAAAATATGTGGTGGATTGGTTGCAAGATGGAGACACCGCTTGGGAGTATCTGCAACAGGGTTGGACCCATTACGCGGTAGCCATCCTGGATTGGCTCTTACCGGGGTTGTCGGGACTCGAACTCTGTCAACGCTTACGTCAGCAAAACAACAGTCTGCCGGTATTGATGCTGACGGCAAAAGACCAGGTTGCCGATAAAGTGGCAGGACTTAATGCTGGGGCCGATGATTATCTCGTTAAGCCTTTTAGCAATGCCGAATTGTTAGCACGGGTGCGGGCCTTACAACGGCGATCGCAACCCCTAAAACCGCAGCAACTCATTCTCGGTAACCTTACCCTAGACTATGGAACCTTCAGCATTACCCTCCGCGATGCCCAAGGACAGTCTCACGCTATTGCTTTGACCGCGAAAGAGTTTCAGCTTTTAGAATATCTGATGCAGCATCCCAATCAAATCCTCAGCCGCGATCAGATTATGAATCAAGTTTGGTCCATGCAAGCTAACCCCACCAGTAACGTGGTTCCGGCACAAATGCGGCTGCTACGACGGAAACTCAGACAGTACCACGGTGAAGGGTTAATTGAAACCGTGCATGGCATTGGCTATTGTCTACGGGTTCCTCAATGAATCGCCATCACGTCTTTTTGCTGACTCGGCAACGTCTGGCAGGACTGTACACCCTAATCATGGGGGTAATTTTAAGTCTCTGTGGTCTAGGATTCTATACAGTCCTGGCTCAAGACCATTGGCTCTCCCTCAATCGTAAGTTAGAGAGCGTCGCCGGAACCCTTCATGATGGGATCGAACCGGCGTTAGATGAACCGGGACAGATTGAACCGATAATTCAGGACTTTCTGCCTGGATTAGTCTGTGTACGTGAGGGAGATTGTCCTGAGCCTTCTTCCCCCGGGGAACGGCATCTGGCGGGGGTGGTGCAGCAAGACGACTACTATATTCGTTTGGTAGATCCCTCGGGTCAACTCATTGCTACGATGGGACAGCCGCCAGGGCCCTTTCCAGAGGGCGGTGGGGTCGATCCCTGGATGACGATTGTCACCCCCGAGGGAACCTCCTATCGCCAAGTCTCCGTATTTTTGAAAACTCAGTCTCAAGATCCCTGGGGGTATATCCAAGTCGGACAATCTCTGAATGAGTATGAGGCTCGGTTGAGGCGCATGGGTTGGACATTGCTGATTGGTTTACCCCTAGGATTACTGGGGGTTGCAGCGGCCAGTTGGTGGCTGGCCGGGGTGGCCATGAAACCAGTTTATGACTCCTATCGTCAGGTGCAGCAGTTTACCGCTGATGCCGCTCATGAATTGCGCACCCCCTTAGCGGCGATCGCCTCCACCGTAGAGTTTAGCCTCGGGGAACCCCATCTCTCCCAGCAGGAGATGGGTCATACCTTAGGGGTGATTGAGCGCCAAACCAGTCGTTTGGGGAATTTAGTTCGGGACTTGTTATTGTT
>SMDP01000008.1:12724-27663 GCA_012911965.1 Geitlerinema sp. P-1104 | reverse complement strand
TGTTCCCTGTTCCCTGTTCCCCATAACACCGGGGTGTGTACACCCAGGGCAGCTTCTCCCCCCGTTGCACCTGGCGCGTCTGACTCGATCCGATTAAAATCACTGTCCGCATATCCGCATCAGCAGCCGTCAACTCCCCCAACGGCTTGACCTGCACCTGTTGCCCAGCTCGCCCCAAATTGCGAGCCAGAACCACCGGGGTAGAGGGCGATCGCCACTCCAGAAGCAGCTCCCGCGCCCGGTCTAACTGCCAAATCCGCTGCTTAGAAACGGGATTGTACAGGGCGATGGCAAAATCTCCCTGGGCCGCTGCCCGCAAGCGTGATTCAATCACCGACCAGGGTTTGAGAATATCCGACAGGGACATCACCGCAAAATCATGACCCAGCGGCGCACCCACCTGAGCCGCCGCCGCCTGCATGGCAGAAATTCCCGGACAGACTTCAATCTCCACCTCTTGCCAATCCGGGTTCTCCCCCCTCTCCAAGACCTCAAACACCGCCGCCGCCATGGCAAAAATCCCCGGATCTCCCGAGGAGACTAACACCACCCGTCGCCCAGTCGCTGCTAAATCCAAGGCCTGACGAGCGCGATCGCCCTCCACCCGATTCTCTGACTCATGACGCTCAATTGAGGGCAGCCGCAGGGATTCCACCAGATTCAAATAAGTCCGATAGCCCACCCAATCCGTCGCCTCTAGCAAGGTTCGTTGCACCTGGGGGGACATCCAATCCGCTGAGCCGGGTCCCGTCCCCACAATCGCCAAATGACCCCGTTGGGCTGCCATCTCATAGACCAAACAGCGGTCTGTGGGGGTCACCGCCTCAGTCCGCCCTCCCAACACCACCAGAGTTAACTCTCCCGACTCAGACCAAGGTAACTGACTCGACTCTAACCAGGGAGCATCCCCCACCCGGCGCACCGTCGCTCCCCCTAGGACCTCCGCAATAAACCCTTTAGCCTGCTCCGGGTCATTGAGCAAGCGATAGCCCCGAGGTGGCGAGAGCAGGGTGGTCTGAAAGCGAATCTCACCACTGGCAGTAATCGCCGGGGACACTTGCAAGACTTGAGCAATCTGACGAGCCAGGTGATTCACCCCCTGTAAGCCTCCCAGGAGAGGAACCACCGCACTGCCATCTTCGGCGATCGCCAACACGGGGGGATCTTCGGCTTTATTCCCTAACAACGGGGCCAGGGTGCGAATGAGAATCCCCGCTGCACAAATGCCAATAATGGGGATTCTCTGTTCAAACAGCGATCGCAGCGTCGGCCCAAACTCAGAAAAGGAGCAATCAACCCCCTGGGTGCGGCGGTCTAAGCCATAAACCACCCCATCCGCACAAGCCCCCGCCACCTGACGCGCTAGGGAGACACTTCTCTGATTCAAGACAACAATGGCAACAGTCATGATGGCAACCGGTCAGCGTTCACAGAATCACTCATTATCAAGGGGGTTGAGAGAGAATGCAAGCACCGTTTCATCAATCCCCTTCAAATGCAGCGGGCGAAACTTGGTAATTTCCGACTCCTGTAAATAGTCCGCCACCGCCGCCGAAATGAGAATCCGTCCCGGCTCAGCCACCTCCTGAAGCCGGGCTGCAATGTTGACACTCGGACCGATCGCCGTATAGTCTGATCGCGCTTCACTGCCGAACATCCCCACCACCGCCGTTCCTTGGTGAATGCCACAACGGAATTGTACGGGAGTCAGTCCCTCAGAACCCCATTCAGTATTCAGCACATCCAACTGACGATACATCTGGTGAGCAGCGCCAATGGCCTGTCGCACCTGAACCTCAGGTTTCATCTCCTCCGGTGCGCCAAAAATCGCCATCACCGCATCGCCGACAAACTTATCTACCGTTCCCCCCGCCTGGAAAATCACCTGACTCATCGAGGATAGATATTGATTTAAAATTTGCGCGACTCGGCGCGATCGTAGTTGGTTGGCCATCTGGGTAAAGCCGACAATATCCGTAAAGACAATGGTCACCAAACGGGGTTCCGGAGTTAAGTCTAATTGCAACTCCCCCAAACAGGCTTTCTCCACCAGAGCTGGGGGCAGAAAACGGGTTAACACAGATTGGGTTAAATAGCGATTGAGGTCTTTAATCTGTCGTTCCTGTTCCTTGAGAGCCAATAAGTTGCGAATTTGGGCTAATAACTCCCGGTCATTAAAGGGTTTCGAGACATAGGCATCTGCCCCCTGTTCTACCCCTTCGAGGCGGGTTTCTTCGTTGGCTTTGGCGGTCAATAAGACAATGGGGATTCCCTGTAAGTCTTCATCAGCACGAATCGCCGCAATCAAGTCTAATCCCGAGACTTTGGGCATCATCAAATCGGTGACAATGGCATCAGGATGGTGGGATTTGGCCAGAAGCGTTCCTTCCTCGCCGTTACTGGCCAAGACCACCTGATAGCCTGCATCCTGGAGCATCCCCGCTACATAGACTCGTAAATCACGGTTATCTTCGACAAACAAAATGGTGGCTGAGAACTGGCTGGGGGTTTTCTTGACATTTATCTCGGGTTGTGCTAATGGTATTGTGCCTGACTGGGGCGGCACCTCAGCGCAATCGGCGAACTCCACGGTAATGCGGCTGCCCTGAGGTTCCCTTAGAGAAGACATCGTTGTGTCCCTCAATCGCCGTGGGGGCAATCCCTTCTGGTTGCCCTTCTGGGGGAGATGGTCAGTTCCCAGGGGGAACTGCACCGTAAAACAACTGCCCTGACCCACCTGAGACTCAACCTGTACCTGACCGCCATGAAGTTCCACTAACTCCTTCACTAAAGCCAAGCCAAGACCACTGCCCTCATAGGTGCGATCGACAGAGCCTTCGGCTTGATAAAAACGGTCAAATAGCTGTTGCAGGCGATCGCCCTCAATGCCAATTCCCGTATCTTGCACCGTCACCTGAGCGGACTCCCCCTGAGTCTGGACAGAGACGGTAATCTCACCGCCAGGGGGGGTAAATTTCATGGCATTGGACAAGAGATTATAGAGAACCTTCTCAAACAAGTCGAGATCCAGATACACCTGGATATTCGGCTGTAACTGCTGCCGTAAATTGAGCTGTTTACGTTCACAATAGGGGCGAAAGGCTTGTAAGATTTGCCCCACCAAGCCGTCGAGATCGCAGGGGACAAACGTCGGTTGCATCCGTTGCTCATCGAGCCGTTGCAAGTCCAGGAGTTGATTGACTAGACGCAAGAGACGACGACAATTGCGTAGAGCCATCTCGGCCCGGTCTAAGGGTAAATCCTGCCCGTGACTCACCGCCGCCTCCAACGGTCCCATCATCAGGGTCAGGGGAGTGCGGAACTCATGGGAGACATTCTGGAAAAACTCGGTCTTTTGGCGATCGAGAATCAGCAATCGTTCCGCCTGTTGGCGTGTCTTCTGATAGAGTCGGGCCTGCTGGACGGCGATCGCCGCTTGAGCTGCCACCGCCTGAGCCAAGGCAATATCCTGACCATGCCAGGCCCGAGGACGCCCATTTTGCCGTAAGGAAATGCTGCCAATAATCTGGCCATCACTGAGCAGGGGAACCACCAGGAGGGCCCGAGCGGGATGGTGAAAGGGTTGATAGTCCTGATTCCAGTCTGGCTGGGCTGCCATATCGGGAATCACCACAGTTCGGTGAGTCTCTAACAAATGCTGTAGCACCAAATTCCCCTCAATGGGAACGAGGGACTGAGGTAACAAACCGGCTCGGCCCGCCTCGGGCTGCCGCTCATAGAGACCAACACATTCGACAAACTCATCCTCCTGAGTCCAGAGGGAGAGGGCGCAGCCATCGACTTGCAAAGCACAGCCAAGTTGTTCCGTAATCGCCGCAAAAATATCCTGGGGATTGAGACTGGAGCGAATGGCGGTGGTAATGGTATTGATGAGGGCTTCCCGTTGGGCCAGGGTTTGCATCATCTCCAAGGTTTTGGACTGAGCCAAGGTTAGGGCCGCTTGTTCGGCCACCATGACCACCAATTGCACTTCATCATCCTGCCAAATGCGATCGCCGCTGCATTGATGCAACGCCAGCACCGCCACCAAGGCAAATTCTCCGGGGCCCCCAGACCCAGGAACCCCGATCCCATGGAGTTGAGAGGGTCTTCGGTAGAGAGGCGCACTCAACGGCACAATCACGCTGGAGCGAATATCGGCATATTGATAGGCTTGATAGACCGATTCTCGGCTGAGTAGGCGCTCATCCTGGTTGGCCTGGTTCATGACCACAATTTCCTCAGTTTCCCAGAGGGTTTGGGCCAGGCGGGGATCTAAGTCGGGTTTTTGACCCGCCTCGCCGTTGGGGTGCTTGAGATGCGCCGGTAAGCTGGCTCCTGCATAGCCGAACCACTGCCATGGCTGAACAGGAGCCGCATCGAGAGAAACATCTGGGTCGTCACAGGTGCGCAGGATACAACAACTGGCCTCGAACATCTGCCCCATGGTTTCGACAATGGTTTGCAGAATCTGCTGATAGTTGGTGCGCGAGCGAATGGTGTTGGTGACGGCATTCAACAAGGACTCTTGCCGTAGGGTACGACAGAGTTGTTCAGTGCGAGTTCGTAAGACATTATGAGTATCCACCGCCTGGCGAACCACCGCTCGCAACTCATCCACGTGCCAGGGTTTGGTGACATACTTAAACACCTTGCCGCTGTTAATGGCCTCAACCAAATCATCCACATCAGTGTAGGCGGTCACCAGAATGCGGATCATGTCAGGATATTGCATCGCCGTCAGACTCAGGAACTCCGTCCCCGTCATCTTGGGCATTCGCTGATCTGAGACGATAACTGCGATATCCGGCTCTCGGGAAAGAATTTGCAGCGCCTCCTGCCCACTCGATGCTCTGAGGACTTGGTACGTCGGGGACAGAACGCGATCGAGTAGATCAAGGTTGTCGGGTTCATCATCCACGACCAAAATTTTAGCCAGGCGACGGGGGCGATCTATCATTCAGGAGAGGCAGTAGGCAGCTTTGCAGCTTTGCAGTAGGGGGGAAAGGCAAGAGGCAAGAGGCCAGGGGGAATCGGGGGGAGAACAAGCGTGTTTATCCTTCCTACTCTTGATATCAATGCCAGTATAGCGAAAGTTGTCGAACCGCTGACCCGTCCCATCTCAACTGATTCAGCTACAATGGAGGTTCATGTCAACTTTGGCAACTGGTACGCTTCCTCAGATCCTGCCTGACGGATCGAGAACTACCCGACACTGACCCGAATGGGGACAGTGCGTTGCTCCTGCGCCGAGGTAGCTAATCACTGGTATCCCTCATCCTCCCGACAGACCTGTGAACTTTTTTGGCACTGCACGCTCCCAACCCAACTCAGGTTCGCGAGGACAGTCAACTCCTCCCGTTAGACCTCGTTGTCTGGCCTCTGATATTGCCGTACGACAGGCTAAATCGGAAGATTTGCGAACCCTGGCGGAGATTTTAGCGGCGAGTTTTCATGAAACTCAAGGTTGGCGCACTTGGTTACTGCCCCTCATTCGCCTAGGAATTTATGAAGATTTACGTCATCGCCTGCGGGCGAGTCATCATCCTCACACCTGTCTCGTCGCTGTTGAGGGCAATCGCGAAGCGTGCGGGAACTGTAATCGCCCTGGGTCAGAGGTCTCCGTTTTGACGAGTGGGGATCACCTGTTGGGAACTGTTGAGCTGAGTTTGAAGTCTAGTCCTCCAACAGCATGGCGTATCAATGGACTGAGTTATCCTTACATCTCAAATCTGGCGGTTCGTCCCCAGGCCCGGCGTTGCGGTGTGGCCCGGCAGCTTTTAATGGCTTGTGAACAAACGGCCTTAGAGTGGGGCTTCCGGGAAGTCTATCTCCATGTTCTCGACAACAATCTACCTGCCCGTGCCCTCTATACTCAGTTAGGCTACCGCTTGCAACGGGTGGAGTTGACTTGGGGGACGACCTGGTTTGGCAAACCCCGTCAACTATTTCTGTACAAATCTCTGATTCATTCCTGACTCGAAGGCCGTAGAAGCTTGAAGCCGGGGTGTCTGTCTGCCAAGTTGAAGAGGGGTGATTGTTTCTGATAGAATCTGGGCAGGGGTGTGGCAGGTCATTTGATGAGGGCATGACCGAATCTTTGGAAACATTGTCCCAGTGTTGTCTAACTTAGACGGGGTCTATCCGTCATCTAAATCAGTCTAACCGGTGAATTCAGCCGGTTCTACGCCGGTTCATGATCGCATCTCCCTCCAACTTCAGTGCGAGTCTCGTGGTGTCTCTGGACAGATTAGGTTACGCTAAGAGCAGATGCCTCCCCCTTGACCGCCTGAATATGACCTACGGCATGATCCATTCCTGAAACGAGAGTTACTGATATGTCGCGAAGCCTCGTTAAGTCTTCACAACCTGCCGAGCTAATCTCCCAGCTCAATAGTGGTCAGCTATTGGCGGTCGATAGTCGCCGTCGCAATGGTCTGATTATCTACAAACGATACCATGCCGAGTTTGCAGGGCCTGGGGCTGCTGTAGGGGGCTTTTTCGATGTGGGAACGCAACGCACGATCCCCGTCGGCGATTTGGCTCTGGTGGCTCCAGAAGAGTATGAGGAACGGCAAAAAGCCTATTCCATCCGCCGACATTGGATTCGCTTGACGGAGCAGTTGACGGAAAACCCCGTCCCCCTGCAACGGGCCAAGATGTTGTTGGCTCAGTTTGAACATTACTTTGATGCAGAAACGGTAAACAGTTTGCCGGATGATGCTTTAGCGAGCTTGGTGGGTGTGTTGCCTAGCACCATCAAGATGGTGCGCCACCCTAAGCGATTTCAACCTCGGGAGTTGAAGGCAATGGCTAGGGTTTAAGGACTCCTCGGAGGAGGAGTGAGCAAACGCCCTGGAGAACAGGATTTGGGGCGCTGTTTTGTTGTGGCAAGGTTTACATCTGCAAGGAACGCTGGCGCGGTAACAGTTTGGGGCCTCTAAGAGGCACTGGCGGCCAAATTGTCGGTGTCTTGAACATCCTCTAGGGCGGGACGTAAGCATTCCAACCATTGGATGAGACTGTCGAGTTGTTTTTCAGCCGGTAACACGCCAAGGCCACGCACGGTGACCCGTCCAGCACTATAGACGAAACGAGACTGTAAATGTTTCGGTAGATGTGATTTTAATCGTCCCCAGGCGGGTTCTTCCATGGGAGTTTCCAGGATGACATGTTGTTTGCCTTCGGGCTTAATGCGCGAGAAGCCTAGGGTTTTCGCTAATTGCTTGAGTTCCATCACCCGTAATAACTGACGGGCGGCTTTGGGCAGGGGACCATAACAATCTTGCCAATCAAGGGCGATCGCCTGCAAGGCTTCGCCTGAGTCAGCGGTGGCTACTTGACGATAGGCAGTCATTTTATGGTCGAGATCTGGGATATAGTTGCTGGGGATAAAGGCCGTTAGGTTGAGATCGACTTGGGTATCGTTGACTTTGGGAATGGCCTGACCCTGAATTTCGCGGATTTCTTCCTCTAACATGGTGCGATAGAGATCAAAGCCGATGGCGTTCATCTGGCCCGACTGTTCGGCCCCTAAGAGATTGCCCACACCGCGAATTTCCATGTCTCGCATGGCCAACTGATACCCCGATCCCAGTTGACTAAACTCTTGTAGGGCCCGTAATCGTTTCTGGGCCGCTTCTGAGAGTTGCTGACGTTGGCTATAAAATAACCAGGCATGGGCCTGAATCCCCGATCGCCCCACCCGGCCTCGTAATTGATACAGTTGGGATAAGCCAAAGCGATGGGCATCTTCAATCAAAATGGTATTGACGCGGGGAATATCTAACCCCGACTCGACAATCGTGGTACAAACCAGCACATCGGCTTCACCGCTGCTAAAGGCCAACATGACTGATTCGAGTTCCGATACATCCATTTGACCATGGGCGATGGCAATGCGGGCGCTGGGAACCACCTCGCGAATTTTTGCGGATCGCTCCTCAATCCCCTCCACGCGCGGCACCACATAAAACACCTGGCCGCCGCGATCGAGTTCCTGGGCGATCGCCCCGCGAATCGTCTCCCAGTCATAGCGAGCTAAATGGGTTTTAATGGGACGACGGGAGGGGGGTGGGGTGGTAATGAGACTAATTTCGCGAATTCCCGATAACGACATATAGAGCGTCCGAGGAATGGGGGTGGCGGTTAGGGTTAACACATCTACCTGGGTTTTGAGGGCCTTGATCTTCTCCTTCTGACTTACCCCAAACCGCTGTTCTTCATCCACCACCAACAGCCCTAAGTCTTTGAACTTGACGCTTTTCCCCAGAAGTTGATGGGTTCCCACTACTACATCTAATTCCCCCGTCATCAAGCGTTGTTGAATGGTCTTGCGTTCCTCAGGGCTGCGGAAGCGGTTTAGCAGGCCGACTTCAATGGGATAGGGGGCAAAGCGTTCTTTGAGGGTGTGATAATGCTGTTGAGTGAGAATGGTGGTCGGGGCCAGTAATGCGACTTGTTTGCCGGCGGTGATGGCTTTAAAGACGGCCCGGATGGCGACTTCTGTTTTGCCAAAGCCTACATCACCACAGACGAGCCGATCCATGGGGCGATCGCTCTCCATGTCATGTTTAATATCCTGGGTGGCTTTAAGTTGATCCGGGGTGGGTTGATAGGGGAAGGAGTCTTCGAGTTCTTGTTGCCAGGGAATATCGGCGGGATAGGCAAATCCCTGTTGTTTAGCCCGCTCGGCGTAGAGTTTCAACAAGTCGATGGCAATCTTTTTGATGGCTTTGCGGACTTTGTTTTTGGTCCGTTCCCAAGCCTTGCCCGACATTTTATTGAGTTGAGGGCGGCCGCTACCGGTGTGGCGATAACGAGAGAGGGCGTTGAGTTGATCGGCGGCGACTCGTAGGGTTCCGTCAGCGTAGCGTAGGACGAGATATTCCCGAGTCTCTCCATTGAGGGTTAAACTTTCGAGTTGGAGAAACTGCCCGATGCCGTGGTTGTGATGGACGACATAGTCCCCCGGTTGCAGTTGGTTAGGATCGACCTGTTTGGAGGCGGCCCGGCGACGTTTACGGACGTAACTGGGGCTGGCGAGGCTATGTTGCCCAAAAAACTCGCGATCGCTGACTACGACGAGGCGTAGGGTGGGCAGGATAAAGCCTTCGAGTTCCGCCTGACCGGCATATTTTAGGGCAATGGGGACGTGATGGGTTTGCAGGCGGTCTACGGCGGGATAGTCCCGGGGATTGGGCAGGAATTGGGCGCTACAGTCATGTTCTTGCAGCAGGGCTACGGTGCGGCTAGGCTGGGCGGAGATGAGAAAGATGTTAAAGCCGCGATCGCGTTCTTGCCGCAGCAGTTGGGCGATTTTGGCGAATTGATGGGGGGTGCTGGCGAGACGGCGGCTGGCCAGGTTGAGGCGTTTTCCGGGCTGCTGGTTGGCATCACTATCGCTGAGTACCAGTTCCCGTAGATCGACGCGATCGAGGGAACAGGCCCCGAGACTTTCCTGGATGGGGCGATGGAGGGGACTCAGTTGAGGATGGCGATCGCGATGGCTTTGGAAGTCCTGTTCTACATGCTCGACCCAGCGATCGCTATGGCCCTGGCAGGCTTCGGGTTCATCGAGAACGAAGAGGGTATCTGGGGGCAGATAGTCTAATAGGGAGGAGGGGGTATCGAAGGCTAACCCCACTTGGGCGCTGGGACAGAGGTCTGACTCTTTTTCTCCTAGCCGGTTTTCTAAGCCCCGATTGAGTTGGCAGGGCGTTAGCACAACTTGATTGATTTTGTCAAGGGAACGTTGGCTAACGGGGTCAAATTCCCGCATTTTCTCCAGTTCATCGCCAAAGAACTCCAGCCGCAGGGGCAGTTCAGCGGCAACGGGGAAAATGTCGATAATATCCCCTCGTTGGCTCCATTGACCTTCTGCTTCCACCAGAGACACGGATTCATAGCCTAACTCGCTCAATTGGCGTTTAAGTTGGCCTAGGGAGAGTTCTAAGCCTAATTTAAGGCAGAGACAGGATTGAGCAAAATGTTCTCGGGGCGGTAAATGAGGCTGTAGGGCCCGTTGTGTGGCAACAATGGCAAAACGAGGGGACTCCGGTT
Source organism: Geitlerinema sp. P-1104 (assembly GCA_012911965.1). GTDB lineage: Bacteria > Cyanobacteriota > Cyanobacteriia > Cyanobacteriales > Geitlerinemataceae > Sodalinema. The sequence goes on along the minus strand of SMDP01000008.1, from coordinate 17,601 downwards.
GCGTCGGATGAACTAAATCCGCTAAAACTTGAAGTTGTCCCCAGGTGATTTCGTCCGAGTCACTATCCTCATAGGGAGAGGCTTCGCTGGTGGGGTAGAAGTGAACCAGGGGCCAATCCATTTCTTGCAGTTGAGCGGCCCAACGTCCGGCTTCTTCGAGGGTGGCGGCGATCAGACAGAGATGCTGTTGACGTTGATGGGCTAAAGCCGATACCATCAAGCCCTTGGGAAAGCGAGGAACACCGTCTAGCTGTAAGTGTCCATCGCGCTCCAAAGAACTGGTTAGCTCTTGGGTAAGGGCGGTGCGACCCAAGGTACGAACGACAGAAGAAAAAGCCATAACAGAGCAACAGGAGCGATCGCCAACGAAAATAGACCTCATCCATTCTAACCAGCCCTGGGCATTTCTCGGGATCACTGCGGCGGGACTCGTTCCCTTTGAGTGTTCAAGGCTACAAAATGGCGATGAGTCCTAAGAGAGAATGACAAATGGCGGTTAACTTCCCAGTTGCCAACCATTACCCCTTCCACCCGGACAGATCTCCGATGGCTTTTGCGAGCCACCTGGTAGATAGGCTTTGAAGCACTCCTTAATGATGAGAAAACCCCAGATTATTGTCTGTGGATTAGGTCCGACGGGCTACGAAATTTTCCGACTGCTACGACAGCAAGGCATCGAGGCGATCGGTATCCATGATCATCCCCTCCCCCAAGAGACGGATCATGTGATTGTGGGCAATCTGCGCTCCTCCTCCACCCTTTTGGCGGCCGGAATTCAGGAGGCTCAAACCTTGGTCTTGGCCATGATTGATGATGCGGTGAACCTGGCGGTTTTGGTGCAGGCCCGTTTGCTGAATCCCCAGATTCGTATTGTCAATCGCCTGTTTAACCAACGACTTGGCGAACGACTGAATCAAACCTTGACGGATCATACCGCCATGAGTGTTTCAGCGTTGGCGGCCCCGGTGTTTACCTTTGCCGCCTTCGGCAATCGAGCCATTGGCCAACTTCAGTTATTTGATCAAATTTGGCCCATCCATGAAGAGTATATTTATGAGGGCCATGCTTGGGCTGGACGTAGTCTCGATGAACTCTGGGAGGACCGCTCCCGGATGTTGATCTATTATCTGCCCATGCAGACCCATTTAGATCTCGTGTCTGGGGTCTTGCGTCAACAGCCGCTGCAAGTGGGCGATCGCCTGATTATTGCGACGAAGCCGACGGTGGGATCTCGTCGTAAATCCCTGGTTGAACGAGGTCGACAATTTTTCCGCTGGCTGAAAACCCTACGCCAACAAATTCAATCGAGTGTGGCGGTGACGCTGGTGTTGTTTGCCACCATTTTTGTGGCCACTCTCACCTATACGGCCATTAATACTGATATCACCATGGTCGATGCCCTGTACTTCTCGGTGGGGATGATTACTGGGGCTGGGGGGAATGAAAAGGTGGCTGAAACGGCCCCGGCGGTCATTAAAGTCTTTACGGTGATCATGATGTTAGCGGGGGCTGGGGTCATTGGTATTGCCTATGCGCTCCTCAATGATTGGGTGTTGGGAACGAGCTTTCGTAAACTTTGGCAGGCGGCTCCCATCCCCAGTCACAATCACTATGTGATTTGCGGCTTGGGGGGAATTGGCATCAGAATTGCCACCAGCTTACAAGAGAATGGGTATGACGTGGTGGCGATCGAACAGGATCCTAATGGCCGCTTTCTACATACTGCTCAATCTCTGAAAATCCCGGTTGTTCAGGGGGATGCGACTCTGCCCAATACCCTGGAAGCGGCGAACATTCAGCGGGCGACGGCCCTATTTGCGGTCAGTAGTGATGACACCACAAACCTCGAAATTGCCTTGACGGCGAAAGGGCTAAAAAGTGATTTGCGGGTGGTGGTGCGCTCTCGGGATGCTCATTTCGGCATGATGGTTCAGGAGGTGTTTGAGTTTAACTCGGTCCTCAGTCCGACGGAAATCGCCGCCCCATCGTTTGCGGCGGCGGCCCTTGGTGGCGAGATTTTTGGCAGTGGGATGACGGCGGGAAATCTCTGGATTGCTATGGCCACCACGATTACACCGGAACATCCTTTTTGGGGACAAGATGTGAAGTCGGCGGCGGCGAATGGGGATTTTGTGCCTCTATATCTGGAAACGCCGGGGGATACCCTCCATGGCTGGGAGTTACTGGGGGCGGAGTTGGAGGTGGGCGATCGCCTTTATTTAACGGTTCCGGCGAATCGTCTGGCTCAACTCTGGCGTGTGGTTGAATCGGACTTGGAATTCTCGCCGCCTTCAACTCAGCCTAACCCTCAGCCGAATGGTCGTATGTCCTCCCCGAGTCCTCGCTAGGAGAGGCCGTTGAGCCAGTTACGAATCTGATTCATGTCAATGGGGCCGGCATCTCGGACTTGTTCACGGGAGTTCCCGGGTAATGTCCAAGTCTCGGGACAGCCGGGGCCGGGCCGTTGCAGTTGGGTGTGGGCAATTAATTCTAAGGTTCGGGCTTCTATGAGGTAGAAGTTCCCTTGGGTTCCATAGCTACTTAGGGCGCCATACCATCCTTCTTCGTTGAGATACCAGCAGGTTTCTCCATCACTGGGGTTAATGGTTTCATGGGAACAGAGGATAAAGGGGGTGTTGTTGAGGTCGGAGGAACTAACGTCACGAACGTCACCCTGCTGGTTGGGGAGTTTGCCGATAATCTCGTAGTTGGTGTCGGGAGTGTCCCGCACTAGGATCATGGCGTTGTCGCTGAAATCATCGCCATAGGGGGGGGCTTCGGTGATGGCGAAGACCGGCTTTTCTGAGAGGGGAATGTTACCTTCGGAAATTTTGGTGATGCGGCAAACTCCGGCTAAGCGTTTTTCAAAGTCTTCTTGGGCTAAACCGGGTGGGGACGGGTTGGTGTCCGCTGCTTCGACCCCCTCAGGTACATCTCCGACTTGGGCTGGGGTGGGGGTGGAGGTTTGCTCGCGACAGGCGAGAAGGGTTAGGGCTAGGGAACAGGTGAGTAGGATTTGAATTGGGTGTTTCATGGGGAACAGGGAAGGGGGTAACCACAGAGGCACAGAGGACAGGTCGAAGGGAAGCAGGGGGGAGGGGGCAAGAGGGGGAAACGTTAACCGTTATAGCAGTGTTTGGGGAAATTGGGATGTTAAAATCTGGCGCAGTTGGTTTGTGGTTCGTTTGGTTATGGCTGAGGTGTCTTGGTTGGTGGTGGGATATGGGAGTTTGTTGCGATCAGATGATGGGGTGGGACAACGGATTGCGGCTGCGGTGGCTGAGTGGGAGTTGCCGGGGGTGCGATCGCTGCCTCGGCATCAGTTGACTCCGGAGTTGGCGATCGCTCTGTCTGAGGTCGATCGCGCCCTGTTTGTGGATGCGGCGATCGCTGGAACTGACGTTGAGATTAATCCGCTTACACCGGATCGCCAAGCGTCTAGGATGGGTCATTCGTTGACTCCTGCGAGGTTACTGGGGATGAGTCAATGGCTTTATGACCATTGTCCTCAGGCTTGGTTGATGTCTATCCCTGGGGAGAATTTTGACTTGGGTGAGGACTTGTCGGAGTTGGTTGAGCGGAGGATGGGGCAGGTACTAAACCGATTACCGGGTTGGTTTAGGGATCCCACTCGACTTGTCCCTGATGTTCGCAGTGAACTTGCTGGGGATCCCACTGGTCTAAATCTACCTCACTCAGATGAACGATCGCCTCGCAGGGAGGGCGATAGATGTGACTGATAAAGGTCCAAAGTCCGGCCCGGGTCATGTCTAAGATGGTTTTCAGCCGTGTTTCCTGATTTCCGGGAATCCCCATTTCTGGGACAATGTTCGGCTCAACCCAGATCCCTTGTGCGCCGAGGAGGAGTCTGGCCATCCAAATGGATCGGGGGAGATGACTGGCGGAGGTGATGAGTTGGACATGATGCACCTGCCAGCGTTTGAGGATAGGCAGACTGTAGAAGAAGTTATAAAAGGTGGAATGGGCGCAGTCTTCGAGCCAAACTTGATCCATCGGGGCATGGTTACGCTCAAAGATGATATACACGCAGGGGGGAGCCGATCCGGCGGAGATGAGGATGGGGATTTGGGGATGCGATCGCGCATAGTCGGCGCTGTACATTTCCCGACGAATACTTCCCCCTAGGACTAATACGCCATCTGTGGGCTGGTTGCGGTGATTTAGGGCCCGCAGTCCTTGTACGGCGCTCAGAAGGGCTAGAGCCACGATTAGCCCCAAGACGATGCGGGTGCTCTGTCGGGTGATCTGTCGCCATAGGGACCGCTGGCGTAACCGTCTGATCAGCCGCTTGAGTTTGGGCCGGAATTTAGACATATCGGGTATCAGGTCATGATTAATTATTACCAGGAGCGCGAAATTCTACTGAGCCATCCTCTCGCCGGATGACTTGGGCACCTAAGGCTTCTAATTCGGCGATCGCCCGCTCTTGGACGATCTCATCGGTGGCGTTGAAGTAGACATCCTGCCAGCCAATGAAACGGGCCTGGAGACTGTCGGGATTGTCTCGCAACCATTGAGCGGTGCGGCGATGATAGGGGGCAAAGTCGGCGTAGGTTTCCGTGGCGGCGGCTAAATCGGCGGCCCGTTCGTAGCCGGCGATCGCACCGGGGACATCCCCAAGGAGGAGGAAGCGATCTAGGGCTTGGAGTAGGGCCAAGATAAAGACATTTTCGTGAATGTCTGGGGTGATGGCGTCGAGGCCGCGATCGAGTAATTCTAAGGTTTTGAGGGGTTCTCCTTGGCAATAGGAGACTCCTCCTGGGATAAAGATGTAGGGGGTAAAAAAGCGGGGATCTCGTTGCGTGATTTGGTCAAGGTAGACGGAGTTGAGACGACAGCCGGTGATATCTCGGGCC
>SMDP01000008.1:0-11838 GCA_012911965.1 Geitlerinema sp. P-1104 | reverse complement strand
TGAGGGCGATCGCATTTTGGCGATTGATGGCGATTCCACCCGCAACATGGATGTAGATGATGCCTCGCAGCGGATTCGCGGTACGGTGGGAACTCCGGTGACTCTGACGATTCAACGGGGAGAACGACAGTTTGATGTGACGTTGGTTCGTAGTCGCATTGAATTACCGGCGGTTCATCATAGTCTCAGTTTGGAAGGGGATACTCGGGTGGGGTATATCCGCCTGAGTGAGTTTAGTTCTCATGCTCATGAGCAGATGTATCGCGCTATTGAAGACTTGAAAGAGCAAGGGGTGGATGCCTTTGTGCTGGACTTACGGGGCAATCCGGGGGGATTGTTGAGTGTGAGTATTCAGATTGCCCGTATGTGGTTGAATGAGGGGGCGATCGTTAGTACGGTGGACCGTCATGGCAATGTGGATGCAGTGGAAGCCACTCGCACGGCCTTGACGGATTTACCTCTGGCGGTTCTCGTGGATCGCAACTCCGCCAGTGCGAGTGAAATTGTGGCGGGGGCCTTGCAAGATAACGGACGTGCGACAATTATCGGGACTCAAACGTTTGGTAAGGCGTTGGTCCAGTCGGTCAATTCTCTCTCCGACGGTTCCGGCTTAGCGGTAACCGTGGCTCACTACTATACCCCCAATGGGACGGATATTAGCCAAAATGGAATTCTCCCCGATACCCGTGTGGAGATGACGGGAGATCAGCAATTGTTGTTAAGTCGCGAGAGTCATCGTCGGGGAACTTCGTCTGATCCGGTGTATTCTCGCGCGGTGGATCTGTTCCAACGTCAGGCCCCCATTGCGACAACGAATGGTGCTGATACGAAGATTTTGCAATTGAAACGCCGTTAGGTTGAGGTCTGGCGAAGACTGTTAGGGCGATCGCCAGACTCCATCCGACATCCAGACAAGATATCCAGACCCGCTGAAAACCGAACCCTGAGAGTTTCCTCTTGTGGTTCGGTTTTCGATATTTACTGCAAGCCGCTTATTGGAAGCATTAAACAGCACTCTTTTTAAAAGGATTTTGATATCTAGTGTTGGCTAACAAACAGGTGGTTAAATTAGCACTAGATGACTGGATTAGGCTTTAGAAAAACCAAGTCCATTTTCTTCAGCATACCGTTCCATGAAGCGCATAAAGCGATCCCATTCTTTTTCGGATTTGATGGGGTAGATGGCTTCAACGGCCTCGGCTTGGCCGTTAACAAACTTCCCTTTAACTTCCCGAGTGACCATTTCTCCTTCTTCATCAATTAGGTACATTCCGGTGATTTCTTCACCGAATTCGGGGTCAAGAGCTTGGGGGTTTTGGAAGTAAAAAATAGCCCGTCCGTTGCTTCCATCTTTGGAGCGAGTTAGACGAACATCGGGGACCACGTCTTCTTTGACGCCTTTGGCAAATTCGATACGAGCCATAAGCTTCACCATATACGAAACATCGGCTTCAACTTAACACAGGTCGGGACGTGGGGGGAAGGCAAGAGTGGGGAAGGTAACAGGCAATAGGCAATAGGCAGTAGAAAAACTACCTTCTTCCCCTACTGCCTGCTGCCTTCTTCCCCTATTCCCCTCTCTCCTCTACAACCGTCCCATAATGTTGGGGAGCAAGGTGGCGGGAACTTGGTTAAAGGCTTTGGATTGAGCGGTCATGCCGCCGAGGTCGTAACAGGCTCTTAAGGTGCGCACGATCGCATCTTGGGCGGCGTTTTGACGCTGGGGTTGCGATCGCCAGCCGTTGAAGGCGACGACATGCTCCTCTAAGGCGGCTTCGATGTGTTTGAGTCGTTGTTGGGGGTCACAGTGGGGGTGCATTCCAAGATAGTAATAGGTCAGACCGAGGTTGTTATGGGTCGCATAAAGGTCAAAGCTGAGGCCGGTTTGAGATTGTGCGACTTCGATGGCGGTGCGGTAGGAGGTGATGGCTTGTTGCAATGTCTCTAGGGCCTGTTCGGCGGGGGATTGTTGGGCAAGATGCCAATAGGCGGTTCCTAGGTTGTTTTGGGTGGCGGCACAACCGGCGGGGAATCGCTCGGGGGTGCGATAGATAAGGGCTTCTTGATAGGCGACAATGGCTCGTTGCAGCATTGTTGGGGATTTGCCGGAGTCGGATAAGGTCCAATAGGCGGTGCCGAGATTGCTCTGCAACATGGCATAGGTCATGTCGTCGCGATCGCGGGTGTAGTAGGTTAGGGCGGCTTCGTAGGCGCGAATGGCTCGCTGTAGGCAGAGGTTGGGGTCTCTGAATTGGGCCAGACTCCAATAGGCGGTTCCGAGGTTGTTTTGGATTGAGGCGGTTTGCGCTCGATAGGAGGGGTGATTAATCTGAGTTTGGGCATGGGTTAGGGCGGCTTCAAAGGCGGCGATGGCTTGTTGCCAATCGTCGGCTTGGTGTCGGGTTCGCCCAATGTCGGCCCAGACGGACCCGAGGTTGTGATAAAGGGTGGCTTCAACGTCAGGTTTGTTTACGGACTTGAGGCTGGCGATCGCCTCTTGATAGGCTTTGACGCTGGCCTGTAGGGCCCGGAGACGGCGATCAGGATGCTCGTGGCGGGCCAGGAGCCAATGCAGGGTTCCTAAATCGTTGAAGGTGGCTAGGAGTCGTCCGGGTTCGTTGGGGGGGGCTGTCTGCCAAATTTGCAGGGCTTGGCTATAGGCGGCGATGCCGGTACGAGCGCATTTGATGAGGTCACAGTCTTGTTGCAGGCGATCGCGGTAGAGGTTGCCTAATTCCTGATACTGAACTCCGAGGCGATCGCGGTTGCCGCCACGACGATGCCATTGCTCAATCTGCTGGAGCCGTTCTAGGGGCTGACTCCCGGCTAATTCGTCTTGGGTGATGGTCACCAGTTGCAGTAGGGGTTTGGGGACAAACTGCCAGTCGAGGATGCTAGAGGGGGAGATGGTGACGGTGTCTTGGGGACTGTTGCTGGAGGTGGGGGGAACGGCTGGAGGCTTGATGCTTGGGGGTTTGGCGGTTGGGCGAGGTTGGGCTGTGGTGGGAGTTGGGGTTAGGGAACGCCGAGTCGGCTGATGACTGGGGAGGGGTTCACTGCAAAATTCAAAGACTCCGGTGCAGGAGCGCCAAAATTCTGGGGCGGATTGCTGAATTTGGTGTAACCAGGGACGGGAAATCCAAAAGACTAAACTACCCACACCTTCAGAGGTCGCGTCTGCTTCTAGGTGCAATAATTGTCGGGGAATTGCCCGCAATTGACGCAGAAAGGACCATTGTAAATTGGCGGATTTTCGGGTGAGTTCGGCAATGCCCAATAGTTGTAAACAGATGGCTCCGGTTGCGGCTCGACGTTGGGGTAATCCTTGGCGGATTTGCTCTAAGACTGGCCGTTGTGCGGGTAAGAGTTGGATACTGGCGAGACAGGTGGACTGGTTTAAGTCGCGGTCTGTTTGTAGGGCGATCGCCAATTCGCTGGCATGGGTTTTATCGTCGCAGACGGCCAGAAAGATTTGCCGACGTAAGCCGAGGGCGATCGCCATTTTGAGGCGTTGGTACACCTGTTGATTCCAACTGGATGGCTCCGGTGAGGTGACTCCCGAAGCCATCGAGGAACTCGGTGAGAGAGCAAGAGGCACAGACATAAACGGGTTTCAGGGAAAAAGTGATTGCCAAGACGATTGCACCGGCTAATCCTTATTTCACAGGCCCACCTCTCGACTCAGGATAGTCTTGAGGGGAGCGGTCTGTTTTTAAACCTCTTGGGTCCTGAGGGGGCGATCGTCTGGTAATCTGACTTCTTGGGATAGGGGTAAGTTGGCCAGAAACTCTCGGTCTTCGGTTAGATGGGGGAATTTTAATTGGGAATCGGGAATGCCCCGCTCAACTTGTTGCTGTCGTAAGATGTCATAACTTCCGGGTTTTAACAGCCGTAATCGGGGCGGGGGAATGTCGCTGCCCCGCGAGATTTGATAGTGGGTGTTTTCAGCGGCTAACTGTTCATCAAAACGGTGCAAGAAGGCAACGGGATCGCTTAGGGTTTCTCCAGGGGCGAGTTCGACGTTGACGAGATAGCGGGCGGGAAATTCATCGGCGGAGAGGCTGAGACAAAAGTCCTCGAAACGCACGCCAAATTCGGCTTGTAGGCTATCCATGACTCGGGTGGCATGGTCTTCGGTGGTTTTCTCGGTGGTGGAGGAAATCATGCCGCCGCTGCGATGTTTGAAGACAATGAGGGGGGCTTGGTTATAGAAGCCAACCACTTCGATGACATCGCCAATGTCATAGCGGAAAAAGCCTCCATAGCTACTGATAAGAATGCGATAGCGATCGCCCACGTTGACCTCCCGAGGAAGCAGGGTTTGTGGCTGTTCGACGTGCCATTGATCTTCGGGGATAAACTCGAAAAATCCGGTTTCTAAGGACAGCACACTTCCGTCTGTGTCGACGTCGGGGTAGATACTAAAGGTGCCTTCGGCGGAGGAAAAGACGGCGCCAAAGATGGGGCGATCGCCAAAGTATTCGGGAAAGCGCCGGAAGTAAAAATCGGAGGTTCCTCCACGGGCGGCGGTGACGAAAAAGGACTCGGGCCAGACGCTTTTGGGGGTAAGCCGACCTTCGTTTTGCAGCACCTGACGCAGCTGGGCGGCGCGTTTGGGGTTGGCGATGAGGAGGGACTCAAGAGTGGGGCGTAACTCTGGTTCTAGGGGCAGCCAGGAGGCGATGGTTCCCTGTTCGATGTCTTGGATCATCTCTTCGCCGTAGCGTTCGAGATAGTTACACATCCGCAGAATCAACATGGGGAAGTTGGCAATCATGCCTCGGGTGCTGCGATCGCGCAAGGCGAAGAGAATGGCGACGTAATGGCGAGCGACACTGTCGGCGGGGAGTAGCGTTTCAAAGGGATTGGCGAAGAGGATTTTATAGAGCCGCTCGTCCATACGCATGACGCCTACGCTGGCGGGGCCATAGTTGATGCCGCCTTCGGTGGTTCCCCACATGAGGGCGGAGTTGGTGAGGAGGAGTTTACCGAATTTTAGGCCGCGACGTTGCAGGGCCTGTTGCACAAAGCCCATGCTGGTGAGGTTGGCGCGGCGTAAGACGGTTTGGGATTGGCGACTGGTGGGGATGAGTTTTTTCTTGCCGGTGGACCCGCTGGTTAGGGTGATGTAAACCACGGGATCGGGGAGGAGAACGTTGGCTTCTCCTTGGGCGATTCGTTCGATGTAGGGTTCGTAGCTGGCATAGGGCAGAATGGGCATTTTTTCCCGAAATTCTGCCACAGAGTTGATGTTAGAAAATCCGTGGTCTTTGCCAAATTCTGTGTTTTGATAGTCTCGTAATAGGGTTAGTAAAAATCGCTCTTGGACGGCTTCAAGGTTACGAGTTTTCTGAATGAATCGTTCTCGAAAAAAGCTGGTAATGAGGCTAATAAGAAGCAGAGTCGGATTGGCCATGTTTTAGCAGAGGCTCAAAAAACTCGATTATTATATCGCAGTGACTGGGACAGACAAGTCGTTATTGGCTCAGGGGCTGGTGAAGCTCAGCGAGGGCCGATTTGACGTGGGCCATGAGGGATTTCGCGGCCTGTTTGGAACTGCCTTCGTTTAGGTAGGGTTGGACGCCGATCGCCTGGCCGATCTCGATGGAGACATCACAGCGGAATCTGGGGGTTCCGCTGCTGTAGCGCAGGCTGATGGGGATAATATGAAGTCCAGATGCTCCATTCGTCGGGTTGGAGGGGCGATCGCTGCGGGCGGCTTGAATGGCTAAACGTCCTAAGCCGGGTTTAATGGGATAGACCTGTTCGGGGTCTGGGTGGGATTGTTCCCGGTTGCGCTTGATAAAAAAGACGTTCCCTTCTGGGAAAATCACGAGCATTTGTTGCTTGAGCAGCAATTCTAAGCCATGACGTAAACTGCCAATGCCGGCCCGACCTAAATCGACGGGAAAGGCTCCGAGACGACGCACAAGTAATCCTTGTAAGCCTTCGGTTTCGTTGGCGGAGGTCATGAAATGAGGATGTTTGCCGCTGACGGGATAGCCGGCTGAATGGGCAACGAGGATGGGGTCCCAACGGGAGCGGTGGGTGGGAGCGAGGATGATGGCCCCGGACTGGGGTAGGTTCTGCTGGCCTTGGATCTCGATGTGACGGAAGTAGAGGGGAAGTACCAGATACCGAGCCAGGGGATAGAGGATTGCAGTCAGCCAGGGGGAGACTTTGGAGGAGACGGAGGTGGAGCGAACCGGAGAAGACATGGGGGGTTGGGAGGCGGCGTTGGCGGAGGGGCTGTTGACTGGTGCCTGGGTATCCGGTTTGGGGGAGGTATGAAGCTGAGTCATGGGTGGGAGAGAGGTGACGACAGAGGGGAGCCGGAATGAGCAAGGTTCCAAGAACCACTCGGGTGGAGAGCTTCGAAAACTGAGTTATTTTTACGCTACGGGGATCTCGTTAGGAGATGGGTTGAGACTCAGCCAGTTTATTGGGCTGTCTGAGGGGTAGGGTTCGGTTGACGGCGCTGTGCGAACCAGGTTTGTAGTTGCTGACGGCAGGCTTGCTCTAGAATACCACCGACGACTTGGGGGCTATGGTTGGAAACGGCACTGTTGGGAAGGTTGACGACGGTGCGGATGGCGCCGGTTTTGGGGTCGTCGGCGCCGTAGATGAGTTGGCTGATGCGAGATTGCACGATCGCCCCGGCACACATGGGACAGGGTTCGAGGGTGACGTAGAGGCGACAGCCTTGGAGATGCCAGCGGTTGAGGATGCGGCCGGCGTTTCGTAGGGCGAGGACTTCGGCGTGGGCGGTGGGATCGCGATCGCGCTCTTTGCGGTTACTGGCACTGGCAATGAGGCGGTTGTTGCCATCGACGATGAGGGCCCCGACGGGAATCTCTCCCTGTTCTCCAGCGTCTTGGGCCAGGGTGAGGGCGTATTGCATCCATTGTCGATGCTGCTGGAGTTCCTTGAGGCTCATGGTTGACCGGGGTGAGGAGGGTTGGGCAGGGGGTCAACTTGGGCCCGCCAGAGGAGGCGATCGCCGTGATAGTAGCCGCGATGGGTGATGCGGACGCGATCGCCGGGGTTCGCGGTTCCCTGTTTCAGTTGATGTTGCTGGGGGTTGTAGGGAACGATGGCCTGAACGTCGCCAATGGGAATTAGCCCCCAATCCTCAAATAACTGTTCCAAGGGACGGATGAGGGGCAAAAGATTTTTAGCGGGAAGCTGCGGATTTTGCTGAACCATGGCGGCGGCGGTGTACCAAAAGCGCAAAAAGGATTCCAGGCGCTCCAGACTCTCTCGCTGAAACTCCTGTCGCAGTTGCTGTGATTGTTGGCTCAGTTGGACTTGCAACCGTTGGTATTCCTGTTTGAGAGACTCTCGCTCTTGGTCAGGGTAACTCGGTTGCGCCGCTGCTGGGTTTGGCTCTCGCTCTAGGGCCGCGATGAACTGACTGGGGCTGAGGTTCAATGCCTGACTCAGTTGACAGAGAACTCCCCAACGCAGGTTTGAGAGCGGCCCGGTTCGCACTTGTCGTACCTGCCATTGAGAGACGGCGGCGCGGCGGCTGAGTTCCCGAAAACTGGAAATTCCCGCCTGCGTCATTAGGCTGCGCAGGCGGTCGGTTCGATGGGTGGCAGATTCAGTGGCAGATTGAAGTCTGGTCATCCGTCAGGGATTGGCTAATGTGGGCTTAGCCTTCGAGGATGCTACGCAACATCCAGGCAGTTTTCTCGTGGATTTGCATCCGCTGGGTCATTAAGTCGGCGGTGGTTTCGTCGTTGGCTTTTTCCACGAGGGGAAAGAGACCGCGAGCGGTTCGCACGACGGATTCTTGGGCTTTCACCAGTTGTTGAATCATCTCCTTGGCCGAGGGTACGCCTTCAGGTTCTTCGATGGAGGTGAGTTTGGCGTACTGGCTATAGGTTCCGGGGGCGGCATAGCCCAGGGTGCGGATACGTTCGGCAATTTCATCGACGGCCATGGCCAGTTCGGTGTATTGTTCCTCGAACATGGTGTGCAGGGTTTGGAACATGGGGCCGGTCACGTTCCAATGGAAGTTATGGGTGGTGAGGTAGAGGGTGTAGGTATCGGCCAGAAGGCGAGAGAGTCCTTCGGCAATGGCTTTGCGAGATTTCTCGTCGATACCGATTTCGATGGGCATGGTGGGCATACAATAGGCTCCTAACTGTTGGTCAAGGTGAGATGGGCATAATCCCCTGATTTCGGGCATTATGCCCGAGTCCCTTCTAGTTCAAAGTGTATCTAATCCTGGAGCGTACTGTCTCTATCAAAGGTGGGAGCCATCCGGCTATGGGGGCTATCGATCGAGAGAGACTGGCTCCTCAGGCGAGGTGCATTCGTAAGACGGCTTTGGGGGCGCGACGCACTCGGCAACGAATGGTTTGATGGCCGAGGCGTTGACAGGCTTCGTAGCGATGACAGCCGGAAAATCCATAGTACTGTCCCTCCACTTCGAGAACGTCGATGGGTTCCTGAAGACCAATTTCGGCAATGGAGGCCATGAGGGCTTTGACTTTTTTGGGGTCGTTGGCCCGGGGTAGGGGACGGCGAATCTGGGAAATGGGGATGTCTTCGAGTCTCATGCTGGTGAACTACTCCGGCGATGATGCAAGGGGATTTTAGAGGGGATGACCTTAACTCTTGACCCTTACTCTTAAAATGTACTCATAATGACTATGGATTGTCAAGGTGGCAGAGCAAGTTTGGCGATCGCCGGCAGGAACGGGCAAATTAACGGTAAGATAGAATACGGTTTTAGTACGGTTTGGTGCTCGCGGCCGGCCGTCGAAAGTATTTTTGTAAATCCCTTGGAGTTCAATCATGGTAGCCCTTAAACTTGTCGTTTACGCTGTTATTGCCTTTTTCGTGCTGTTGTTCGTCTTTGGATTTCTTTCGAGTGACCCGGCACGGAACCCCGGTCGGCGGGATGCTGAGTAGAGATTCAGGCGCAATTGCCATGAATCACGCTCAATTAGACTGAAGAGATAAAGCAAAGGTGGGGTGCGGGTTGATCGCACCCCCCTTGCTGTCTGGGGGGGTGAGCCAGTACCCTGGTCAACGCATCCCCGATTCGCTTCTTAGACCACGAGACCGCTCTCTCCCTCTGTTATGCCCTCTCTGCCTTTCGTCAGATGATCTATCCGGCGTATCCCCCCATTCCTCCCCCGATGGTTGATGTTGTGAGTCAGAAACAACTGCAATCAGCGGATTCTTCTGAGTTTTTGGCGACGGTGTCCCCTGTGGAGGGGGAGACTCTGAGCCTGGCCGGGGACGCGGCGGCGATCGCCCCTCCGGAATTGAGTCCAGAGTTAAGTTTAGAGTTACCTCCAGAGTTAAGTTTGAAGTCCCTGAGACGGGAAAGTTTGATTGCGGATGCTGAAATCGAGGTCAGGGAGGAGGTGAGCCAGCCAGAGGTGATGCCCGAGAAACCCTTGGACCAAGGGACTCCTGAGGTGAATGGGCAAACATTACAAGAACCGTTAGAACTCGATACGCCGATTGAGGTGACGGCGGATTATCAAGAGTTTGATGTGGAACGGCAGATTTTTACGGCCGTGGGAAATGTGGTGATGCGTTACCGTGATTCGGTGCTGGATGCCGATCGCCTGGAGGTGAATCTGCTGACGCGGATGGCCCGGGCCCAGGGAGATGTGGCTCTGGCTTTGCCGGGACAACTGCTGCGGGGGGAGGAGTTCCGCTATAACTTTGTGCAACAAACGGGGGAAATTCGGCAGGCCCGGGGGGAAGTCACCAGTGAAACTCGCTTAGGGAGTGCGACGGGGGATGAGGTGGGCCTGATTGAGATGCCTGATAGTACCCTGTTGCCGGTGTCGGTAGATGCGCGGGGGCTGACGGATGCGCCTCAGAGTAATCGGATTCGGGATCAACAGCCGCTGCGGGTGCGTCCTGGGGGCAGTATTGAGGTGGGGGTGGGTAGTGGCCCCGGATTTCAGGATGCACGAGGTGCGGGGACGATTAATAATTTCCGCTTTGAAGCGGCAGAGGTGACGTTTACAGCGGAGGGGTGGGACGCTCAGGATGTCAGTATTACGAATGACCCCTTTTCACCTCCTGAGTTGGAGATTCGGGCTGAGCGTGCTAGTTTGCGGAGTATTGATCCGTTGCGGGAGGAGTTGCGCCTGGAACGGCCGCGATTGGTGTTTGATGATAATTTCTCGATTGGGATTCCCCGACGACGCTTTATTTTCGATCGCCGGGAACGACAGGACCCCTTTTTCGAGATTGGCTATGATGGGCGCGATCGTGGGGGGGTCTTTATCCAGCGACGGTTTAATGTGCTGGAAACGCCGGAGTTTTCTCTGAGTGTCATACCGCAGTATTTTGTGGAACAGGCGATTAATGATGGCAATTTTGTCAAGTTAGATAATTTTGGGGCGGTGGTGCAGGCTCGGGGCCGCTTTTCGCCGACGACGATGCTGACGGCGGATGCGGATATCCTGAGTCTCAATTTGGGGGAATTTGATACGGAGGAGGATTTACGGGCCAGTGCGCGGTTGTCGCAGTTGGTGGGGGATCATACTCTGACGGGGGAATATGGCTTCCGCGATCGCCTCTTTAATGGGTCGTTGGGCTTTCAGACGGTGCATAGTAGTGTTGGGCTGGTGGTGGCCTCACCTCAATATGTGTTGGGTTCAACGGGGATTTCTCTGAATTATCAGGTTGGGGTGAACCGGATTGAGTCGGATACGGATGATTTAAGTCTGTTGGAGCCGGTTCGGGAGAATAATCGGGTTTCTCTGACGCGCTATCAGGGGAGTGCGGTGTTACGACGCGGCTTTACCCTCTGGCAAGGGGAAGCGTTACCGCCGACGGCGGAGGAGGGGTTACGCTATACTCCGGTGCCGGTGGTTCCCTTTGTGCAGGCCTATGTGGCGGCTCGGGGCATTGCCGGACTTTATAGTAATGGGGATTCGGAAACGTCGTTACAGGGAACCGTGGGGATGCAGGCCCAGTTTGGCAATTTCTCCCGCAATGTCTTGGATTATACGTCGCTGAATGTGGAGTATTCGGAAACCTTGGGTTCGGGCCAGTCGCCGTTCCTGTTTGACCGCATTGCTGACCCGAGGGTGTTACGCTTGGGTTTGGTGCAACAGCTTTATGGACCGTTTCGGGCGGGGGTGCAAACGTCGATTAATTTGGATTCGGGGGAGAATTTTAGTACCAACTTTACCCTGGAATATAGCCGCCGCACCTATGGAGTTACCCTTTTTGTTAATCCGCAACAGGAGATTGGGGGGTTGAGTTTACGGATTAGTGATTTTGATTGGAATGGCAGTACGCGATCGTTTAGTAATCCTGAACGCTGTGCGGTGCGGGGAGGGTTGCGGTGTACTCGCTAGGGTTGAGATGGTTGTTTGAGTCGATTGTTCATAACCTTTGAGACAAGCATTGGTGCGGGATTCTACAGAACAGGCAGCACGACGAGAGGCGATCGCTCTCCTGAGGTATTATGGCTTCGATTTAGCGGGGGAGACGGCGGAGGGGTTTGTGGAACGCTGGCGACAGGAGATTCCTGTGGATTGGTTGCGCTTGGCGATTCTGGAGGCGTTGTATCAGGGGCGCTATAAGGGAGTTTCGGTGAATCAGTTGTTGGTGTTATGGCAACGGCGGGGGATGCCGGTGCAACATTTTAATGGTGAGTTTGAACGGTTGATGTGTGGGAGTTTGCCGGGGGTGGTGCGGCCCGAGGAGGAGATTCCTGAGGCTGAACCGATTGAGATGGAGGAGTCGTTACCCGAGGAGGGACGAGAGATGGGACTACATGAGCCGATTAACCCGTTTCGGCCGTCTGAGGGGCGATCGCCGTTATATGAGAAGTTACAGCATTTGGCG
>SMDP01000079.1:14947-18497 GCA_012911965.1 Geitlerinema sp. P-1104 | reverse complement strand
ACCTGGGAACTGCCCCCAGAAGAGGACCTCAGCTTCAGTGCCGCCCTACCTCCCGAACCGCCGCCATTGGGAGAGATATTGCTCAGGGATTAACGGTTATCATCCCGCCGTTATCTAAGTTTATCACAAGTGTTTGATGTCTTCAGTCTTAATTATTGCTAAAATCAACCATGAATACAACTGAATTACGACAAAAAGTCGCCAAGCAACTGAACAACCTCTCACCGGAAAGACTTGCCCTTGTGAGTGAGTTTATCGACTCCCTAGAGGCTGCCGAACCCACTCAAGCATCGTCCTTTAGAAAATTGCCTCCCCTAGAAAGAGGGAAAACTGCTAAGGATTTACTCGAAGTTGCCGGGACTTGGCAGGGAGATGACCTAGAAGAATGCCTTAATTCCGTTTATAAAACTCGCTCAGAAACCCAGTTTTGATGGCATGAAATACTTGCTAGACACGAACCATTGTAGCTCTATTATTAATGGCAATGTTCAAGTCATTAATAGTTTAAAGAATAAGCGTAATAACGTGATTGGAATTAGCATTATCACTTACGCAGAATTGCTATATATGGCTGAGAAGTCGGCGAGAAAATCTGAAAATATCACAGGAGTAAAAGAGTTTTTGGATAAAGTTAATCTATATTTTATTGATGAAGAAACGGCAATTTATTACAGCCAGATTAAAACAGCAGTGTTTAATCAGTTTGCGCCCAAGGATAAAAATAAGCGGCGTCGCACCAGTATCGGCAACTTAGGATTTACTGACCATGACCTTTGGATTGTTGCCACAGCAATTCAGCATGGATTAATCCTTGTTTCTGCCGACAGTGATTTCAAGCGCATCAACCAAGTTCAGGAATTTTCCTGGGAATCATGGATATGATAAGGGACTAAAAAAACGCTCCCCTGCTGTCAGACTTCGGGTTAAAAAATACTCGGAAATCTGGTTCAAATCTTGACTGGCAGATAGGGATCTCCGGTACTGACTCACTGGACTTCTCCCTTGGCTTGGTGAAAACGCTCCAGAATTTCTAAAACAAATGTTTCCCCATCCAAGCTTTCGCCATTATCCAATTCTAAGGCGGCAGATTGTACTTTAGCAAGGGTTTCCGTGAGCCAGTCTTGGTATTCAGTTTGCAGTTTTTCTAGTAATTTAAACGCGGCATTGACTACTTCATCAGGATGGTTAAAATTGCCCTGGGCTAACTGGGCAGCGATAAACTCCTCTTGTTGCTTGTTTAAGGTAATTGGCATCACGTTCTCCAGAAACCTGCTTTTTCACCATTATAGCTAAGGATGCCGAGACCGCTGGTTTCCTGTCGGGGGCGATCGCGACGGCTTCTACCCCGTTCCTCTGTCCTCCCATGGCTTCCCGTAGTGCGCCCGTAGTGCGATCGCCATTTCACCCGGTGCGATCGCCCTTGATGCAGAGTTGCTAGAGTTGAGAAGCTACCATCAACCCTCAAATCTCTCAATTATCCCTAACCATAATGACCTTCCAACAATTTACGCGGCCAGAACTTGGCTCTGAAGAAGAGAGTTGACTGAGGCGGTTTGCTTGATTCTGTTTTGAGTGCCGGGTTCACCTTTGATGAAGTCACTAATAACACAAGTATCGAGGAGGTATTGCATTAGAGAATTTCGGGTTCTTCGCTGGCAACTTCGAGCCAACCCTGAACAGCATCTGCGAGCATAACTAACAATTTTTCATGACTGGATGCCCAGGTGTGGCAACCGGGAAGGGCCGGAACTGAACCGCACCAAACATCTTTTTCTTGCCAAATGATTGCTTTGATTTTCATGGTTTTTGGGTCATTTGAACAAAATTAGATTTTGCTTTTTCATCTAGAACGGCATCAGGGTAACAGGTTAAAGGCTTGACAATGCTGAGGGCGAAAAATGCTGAAATCTCGACGATCTAAGGTAAGAACGGTTTGTAAGTTCAAGCGTTCAGCGATCGCCATGACACAAGCATCAACAAAATCAATCTGACTATCTTGATACATTTCCAAAATTTGGGCAACTCGTTGAGTATCGGGCCAAGTTAGGGAAATGACTTGAAAGCGGCTTTTGTCCAGCGATCGCAAAAATTGAACTACGGTAGGAATTCCCGCATCTCGCCCCAATAAATAAGCAATTTCGGTTAGTGCAGGTTGGGGAAGGGCAATGGTTGGGTGCTGTTGATAAATTGTGGCAACAGCAACGTGCTGGCGATCTTTGCGATTGAGCAAGGCAACTACAAATCCAGTATCAGCGATCGCCCCTATTTTTTCCATGATAAGCCCGAAGCAGATTGAATTTCTGCGGTGAGGATGGCTTCTGCTTCGGTAGAAAGTTCGGCACTACCGTCATAGAGACCTGTGAGAAAGGGGTCGGGGGGAGTGGGGGATGGGGAAAGGGGGTTAGGGGTTAAATTTGCTTGTAGATACTGAGCGATCGCCTCATCGAGCAGAGTTTCTAAACTTTTCTGTTCTTGGATGGCGACCTGTACCAGTTGGGTCAAGGTTTGGGGGTCTGGTTTCCAGTTTAGGGTTATGTCTAGCATAGTTTGATGTTTTGAATAGCATTTTACAAGGCTAGAAGCCGAACTACAATATTGGGTTCAACTGCAATCATGCCATTGCTCCTGAATGCCTTGGGGAATAGCCGCTTCCATATCCTCTAAGGTTTTGGGTGAACCGTTATACTTCAAACACCCCGCTACTTCGTTTAAAGTCGTCGGATGAAAAGGCGGTTTGGGCTGAATTAAAATTCCTTTGCCTGTATCAGTCAAGATGATTTCTGTCCCCATCTCCAAGCTATAGATTTTCCGCATTTCTGGTGGAATGATAATCTGTCCTATTTCGGAGATTTTGGCGATTTCCATGGGTAAATCAGTTGATATATTTCGGTAATTTTCACAAAATTAGATAGTCCACAGCGATCTTAACCCCTCAACCCCTCCAACCGCAGAAAATACACCCGACCGACACTATCCCCCGCCGCCACCGTCACCCCATCAGCAGCCACCGCACAACAGTTAAACCCAAACTCGCCGCTAAACGTCGCCACCTCATTTCCCGTCAATAAATCCCACACTTTCAGGGTGCTATCCCCTGAACCAGAAACGGCGATTTTGCCATCGGCGGTGAGGGCGACTGCATATACCCATCTATTATGCCCGGTGAGGGTGTGCAATTCCCTTCCCTGTGCCAAGTCCCACACTTTCAGGGTGTTATCCCCTGAACCAGAAACGGCGAATTTGCCATCGGGGGTGAGGGCGACTGCATATACCGAGTCATTATGCCCTCTGAGGGTGTGCAATTCCCTTCCCTGTGCCAAGTCCCACACTTTCAGGGTGTTATCCGCTGAACCAGAAACGGCGAATTTGCCATCGGGGGTGAGGGCGACTGCATATACCGAGTCATTATGCCCTCTGAGGGTGTGCAATTCCCTTCCCTGTGCCAAGTCCCACACTTTCAGGGTTTTATCATTTGAACCAGAAACGGCGATTTTGCCATCGGCGGTGAGGGCGACTGCATATACCCATCTATTATGCCCGGTGAGGGTGT
>SMDP01000079.1:6750-14891 GCA_012911965.1 Geitlerinema sp. P-1104 | reverse complement strand
GAAACGGCGATTTTGCCATCGGCGGTGAGGGCGACTGCTTCTACCGGGCGATTATGCCCGGTGAGGGTGTGCAATTCTCTTCCCTGTGCCAAGTCCCACACTTTCAGGGTCTTATCCCCTGAACCAGAAACGGCGATTTTGCCATCGGCGGTGAGGGCGACTGCTAGTACCTCGCGATTATGCCCGGTGAGGGTGTGCAATTCTCTTCCCTGTGCCAAGTCCCACAGTTTCAGGGTCTTATCCGATGAACCAGAAACGGCGAATTTGCCATCGGGGGTGAGGGCGACTGCATGTACCCCGCTATTATGCCCGGTGAGGGTGCGAATCAGTGCCCCCCCTGGAGGGGTGAGGTTAGCAGTAAGGGGACGAAACCAGGGCTTTTCTTGCCATTGTTTCGCCCGGTGCAATAGTTGCTCCAGTTCAGGAGAAGACTTCCCTTGATGCTGCTGATATTTCGGCAAGTATTGCCCCACCACGGGGATTTTCTCCCAAAAATAGCGATAGGGTTGGGAACTATCAACAAAGGACAACAACCGCCCCCATAACTGCCCCGCCAACTGACTGCTATCCTTCTCCAACACATGAGCCGATAACCGCAACGCCTCTTCCAGCCGCTTCGGCCCACTGTCCCGACTCTCCCCAACCGTCACCGCCTCAAAATCTGCCAACAGCGCCCGAATATCGGTCGCCGCTAACTTCCCTTGTAACCAATCAAAATCCCATAACAACCGCCGAAACGCCTCCATTTCCCCCGCTTCTCGGAAATGATAAAGCCCCTGCTGATACAGATAAGCCTCTGCCGCCACTTCCGCCCCCGTCCAGGGAAACTGGCCGCCGCCATAACTCCGCAACCAGTCCCGATGCAGCGCCGCCGGATTCTGCACCTGTTCCCGTAAATACTTCTGCGGCACATCATGCAACGACATCCACCGCGAGGGCGACTCCCCCGACACAAACACTAACCCCCGTTGCGCCAACTCCGTCAACCACTGCCGCAAGCGATAGTCCGGCACATCCCCCCGCCGTCCCCACAACTTGACTAACGCCGCCTCCGAAACATCCACATCCGGCGCAACAATCCCTAACTCTAAATAAGCCTGTCGCAAGGGTGCGGCTAACTGCTGCACACTGGTCTCGATGACCTTATAAATACTGCCGTCGGGATGGTCGAGAAAGCGCAAATCCGCCGCATCCAACGCCGTCACCAAATCCGCCCAACTGTTGCCCATGCCCACTTGCGCCCCCGCCAACTTCAAGGCTAAGGGCAAATTCCGGCAATGTTTCCGCACCGCCTCCGCTTCCGGCGGTAACATTGAACCATGGACTCTCGCCCAACTCGCTAATAATTGTCGCGCTTGGGTCTCATCCAGCATCCCCAACTCATAGCCATTCGCCCCCAACCCCGCAATTAACCGAGCATCCCGCGTCGTCAGCAACAGGCGACAGTCCGGCCCCAACACCTCCACAAATCGCTCGGCTTCGGGTTGTGACCACACATCATCCAGCACCAATAAACAGCGTTTCTCCCGCAACAGATTCGAGAGATAAGCATTCCACTGGGGTTCCCCTTCCTGATAGGCGCTGGGTTCTCCCAAGGTAGTGGCAATGCGTTGATACAGGGCGATACAGTCCGGGTTAATCCCCACTGTCAGCCAGATAATCCCATCGGGAAACGCTCGCCGCACCTCATTATCCCGCCCTAAAGCTGCCGCTAACACCGTTTTCCCTAAGCCCCCCATCCCCTGCACCCCCACTTTCTGCGCCTGTCCAGTCATCACTAGGGTTTGATGATTGGGGGTCAAGAGTCGTTCTTTTAAAGCCGCAATATCTTCAGGACGGGGGAGAAAATGAGGAGGGAGTTGGGGGACGGTATCCACAGCCCCTAAACCGTGCCAAGGGGTGGCGGGTGCGGGGGGGTTCGGGTTTTGTAATTGGGAAATGGCCGCCAATACCCGGCGTATATCCTGACGAGTGGCGAGTTGGGGTAAAACCTCCCGAATTTCGGCAATTTGTGCCAAGGTCGCCCCATGCAGGTCAAACAACATCCCCACAAAGGCTTTCCCGCCGTTGTTGGCATCGTCTTTGAGGACTTGGCGCAGGTGTTTATTGAAGTTCGTGGCTAATTCCGCCGCCAAATTAGCGATGACATCTTGATAACTCTCCACATCATCCAGCAACACCCGGTTCTCACATCCCTGTTGGAATAACCAGGTGACCACCTCCCGCCATTCCGCTTCCGGCAGGACCTGATACTGGCTAAACTGTTCCGGTTGTTGGCTGAAAATCTGATAGAGTTGCTCTTCCTGGAGGGTTTCAAACAGGTTGAGGGTTGTCGTTTCTTCGGCCCATTGCAGCCAATAGTCCTCGATTTTAGCGGCGAAATCGTCTAACGGACTTTGAATCTCGGGGTAGTGGGGGCTAACTTGCTCCTCCAACGTCTTGGCCACGGCGCGGCCAGCGGCTTTGGCGATATCTTGGTTGCGTAAGATACCGCCACTGTTGCGGAACTTATCCAGTAACGTCCCCAGATTATTGGTAATCAGGCCATAGCTGACATTAGCCCCAATGGCGGCGACGGGGCTGCTTAACCCCCCAGTGACAATGGCTCCCAAGCCTAAGAGAGCGGTTTGGGCCAGGAGTCCTTGATGGAGTTTGAGCAGCTGAGCGGGGTTCATCAGGGTTAACCGTCTCGGGTAAAGGAGTGACCACTCTCCCAAGATACCAATAAGAGTTGCTATTGGCTGAGGGGGAACCCAGAAGGCTGACCGGATTTCCCCTTAGTCTCGACTCCGAGCGTCCCCAGGAACAGGCGTTAGCGACTTAGCCCGGACAATCTAACCGTTATCATCCCGCAGTTTCTCGACCACATCCCGAGGTAACTCCGTCACAGTGACAACCTGTTCGACTGTCATTCCTTGACGGAGAAGATTGATAGCCACTTGCTGTTTCCCCGCGAGGATTCCCCGTTGTTCACCCCGTTGTTCACCAATTAACTCTCCTTCCCGGAGAATTTCTTGATAGACCACTGATTCTCTCATGACATCTCTCCTGAGAATTTGACGAATCAGACCGTCATCCAGGACTAACCCAGCTAAAACTCCCGTGGCGGCGGCCAGGTTGCTGCGGGTTCGTCTGTCTTCTATTTTATCAAGTTCTTCGGCGACTTGGTTCAAAACTTGGGAGCGGTTGTCTGTATCACTCAACACCGCAATCCGTCAGCAATTGGTGCAGCCGTGCAGTTTGGGAGGTGTCGCGCAAATATCCCGGCAAGGTTTCTAACAGCCACCGTCCGTCTTCTCTCGGTATTTTAGCTAATCGGTCTTTGAGTTCACCCATTGTTCAACTTAGGACTGGTAACGTTAACCAAGGTTAGAGGAATTATCCCCACAACTTCTGGAAAAGAGAGGAGCTTTTTGGGGTTAATCCTGACCATAAAGCATTTTCCATGATTGATCCGCAATTTGCTCTTGTATCGGTGCCACCAAAGATTCAACCTCCTCAACGATATTCTGACGATAGAAAAAATTGTTAAAGCTCTTGTGGTAAATACTGTACAGTGGTTTTTCACCCGGTTTCCTTTGAATGCGGATAAACTGCGACCACTCATCGAGTATCCCCTGCACCGTCAGCAAAATTTCTCCCGCCAATTGCGACAGTAACCGACAAGAAATCGGCTTAGTTTATAGTAGGTTGGCTGGTGCGATCGCGAAACCCAACACAGTCGGACTCTAGTAGGTTGGCAGGTGCGATCGCGAAACCCAACACAGTCGGCTAGGCTGGGAGTGGTTAAGTTTTGGTGGGGTTTCCTGGGTTCACCCAACCTACTCCTAATGCTATAATTAGCTTAAATGGCTCAACTGTTTAAAACCGGGCGTTTGACGGTGGGCTATATCAGTAAATCGGCATATATGCCCCTCCCTGCTTTTCAGCCAATTCTGAAACAGCAAGATATCCCGCTTGACTCTCAGGATGAGGTTAAATGACTACCAAAATAAGCGATCGCCAAATTTATGCTCGCCTAGGAATTACCCCTCAACAACTGGCTGAATTTTGCCAACGTTGGCAGATCGTTGAACTTGCCCTATTTGGATCCATTCTCCGAGATGACTTTAACGCCAATAGTGACGTAGATATTTTAGTCACCTTTGGGCCTAATCACTCTTGGGGTTTAGAGTTTATTCAAATGCGAGAACAACTCTCTACTCTTTTTAATCGTCCTGTTGATCTCATCACCCAACAAAGTATTCTCAATAGTCATAATGTTCTCCGTCGCCAGAGCATCCTCAATTCAGCAGAGGTCATCTATGGCCAAGGATAAACAGGCATTAATAGATATTCTAAAGGCTATCCAGCAGATTATTATAGCAGTCCTAACTCAGTTGTGGCAAAACTGCATAATGGGATAGTTTAGGGAAGTCAAATATTTGACCATCGGCAAAAAACTTAAATAGTCCCTTAACCATTTTAAAGGAAGTACATAAATGATAAAACTGCCGGATAAAGTTTTTGGTTTGTAACCAAATATCCTCCACCGGATTTTGCTCAGGAGCATTGGGAGCAAAGTTAGTGCAATGAACCAGCCATTTATCCTCGGGTAACTCTCCATTGACCTGCTTTAAATATTCTTGAAATTCTTCAGAATTATGATAACTAGCACCATCCCAAAAAATAGCCAATCTTTGACCCGGTCTTTGTTTTCGTAAATACTTGATAAAGTTGATTGTATTTTCTGTGTTGCCAGCTAAATAATCTTTAACAATAAACTCATGATTTTGATAGTCCAGTGCTCCGTAATAAGTTTGTCTATTTTTCTGATTTTGAATAGGAACTTCTAAACGAGTATCTGTTCGTCCCCAAGCATGACCTAACAGGTCTCCCCAAAGAAGATGGCATTCGTCAATCATAAACACCGCAAGCTTTCCAGCCATTATTTCTGCTTCCCACTTTTTTAGCTTTCTTTCAATTTCTTCTTTTTTTGCCTGAACTTTTTTTTCATCCTTAGCAGGGTTCTTTTTTTGTGTTTTCTTCCAACTTATACCGGCCTCTTTGAATAAGGCATAGTAACTTTGATCTGATGCATATACCACCTTATGCTCTTGCTCTAAATATCGTTTTAAATCCCCGAGTCTTAAATAATCTTGTTCCCTTAGCCATTCAATCACCACCGCCCTGGAGGAAGGTTTCAAGTAACTTTTACTCCCCTTGTATTGAAGTTTCAAGCTATCTACTCCATGAAAAAGAGCCTGATTTTTCCACTTACTAATAAAACTGTGGGAGACCTGCAAGAGGTTTTCAATTTCATGATAAGATGTTCCCGTCAAAATCATTTTTACAGCTAAAGCTCTTTTGACTTCTTGAGCATTTTGAGTGTTTTTGATAAAATCATCTAGTTCATCGATAATGGTCATAATGTCTTCTGGATGCCTCCATCTGGGTAGGGTCTCATCTTTCTATTATACATGTTACAACTGATTTAGGACTGCTATAGTTATGTTGAGGATATCAAAAAAGAAAACTTGCAACAAGATGATGAAAAACAGGCGGCTATTTTATATAGGATTATTATTGTTGGGGAAGCAACTAAACGATTATCCCCTGAATTTCGTCAACAATACCCCATGATTCCTTGGCGGGAAATGGCGGGTCTACGAAATGTGGTAATTCACGATTATGATGAGCTAGATTTTGACATTCTTTGGAATGTTATTCAGGTCAATTTACCTGATATATTACCTCAAATACAATTAATTTTTAACTCCTTGAACGACTAATTCAGAAACCCCGTTTCTGCCATAACCTTTGCCTCCTCACCCAAATCTGCCTCAGAAACCCCCTTTCTCAACCCCTCAACCCCTCCAACCGCAGGAAATGCACCACCCCCGCCTTATCCCCCGCTGCCACCGTCACCCCATCAGCAGCAACGGCACAGGAAAGCATCCCAGCCTCCCCGGTAAAGGTGGCTAACTCTTTCCCCGTGGCCAAATCCCACAGTTTCAGGGTGTTATCCTCCGATGCCGAGACGGCTCGTTTCCCGTCCGGGGCGATCGCGACGGCTTCTACCCCGTTACTCTGTCCTCCCATGGCTTCCCGTAGTGCGATCGCCATTTCACCCGGTGCGATCGCCCTTGATGCAGAGTTGCTAGAATTGAGGAGATACCATCAACTATCAAATCTCTCAATTATCCCTAACCCTAATGGACTTCATAAAGACAATTCAATCATTTGTTTTTCTGGGGTGATTTCTGGTTCTTCGCTGGCAACTTCGAGCCAACCCTGAACAGCATCTGCGAGCATAACTAACAATTCTTCCTCACTGGATGCCCAGGTGTGGCAACCGGGAAGGGCGGGGACTGAACCGCACCAAACATCTTTTTCGTGCCAAATAATTGCTTTAATTTTCATGGTTTGTCTCTAATGGCTATTTGAAAAAACGAAACCTCGCTGTCTCAACGTTCAGCGATTAAAATGCTCAGGGCGCGTTCTATAGCCTCCTCTTCTGTACTACAAATTCCCCTGGCTAGGATGCGATCGAGTAAATTACGGATATCGGGTCTGGATAAAATCTGATAGGCTTTGCGTTCAGCATGGCGTTGTTCTAATGCCGTTGTTAGGGTCATCACATCTTGATGAACATCATCGGCGGATAGTAACTCCGCATTGGGTTCGGGGACTTGTTTGTTCATGGTTTACCTTCCGTAAGTTTCTGCAAGGGTCTCAATTAATTGATTGCTGTAACAGGTACTTTGTTGCTGGCATATTTTGAGTTTTTGCCTATCAAGCAATCTATTTTGCCACAAATTTTGCTTGTTGTTTTTCGGAATAGGTTAAGTCGGCAACTACCACAAATCCCTCACGAATAAGTTGATTGATTTCATCTATCCTTCGGGCAAACTTCAAAAGCCGACTCGTGTCGATAAAAACATACGTTGAACTCGGCAAAGAAGTTCATTTGTCCAAGAATAACGGGTATATCTCTCGATTCAGTCCAAGCAAATGCAAGTAGCACGGGAGGAAACTGAGCGATCGCACCAGATACAACCAAACCTCGTGAATCGCTCCGACCCAAATTACCGCTTAAGGGGATTGAAACCGTCTGATTTTCCCAGATTGCTCCTAGTTGTAAACCGATTTCGTAGGGCAAAACATTGACACTTGCGCCTGTATCTAGCAACGCAGTCACGTCCACAGAGCGATCGCCTAACGTGAGCGTCAAGGGTAAATAGGGCATGATGGCAGATCGCCCAAAACTATCAATGCGTTCAGTGAATGAATATCGTTGTCCATCAAGCATTAGATGCTACCTTCCTTTGCTGCCACCAGAAGATCCGACAATGCCTGAACAGATGCGCTATCTGTTTGCGGCGACCATACCACTGCCTCAGTCGATGCAAGCTGCTGGAGCAACTCATTCGCTGAGTCAACTTCTCTGGTTAGTTCTAGGCTACACCCTTCCTCCTTAGCGACTGCCAAGAGGAGAAAGTGGATCAGTCGAAGTTTATCTTGATGAGATAACTGATTAACGGTAGGTAACAGTTCGCTGAGTAACATAGAGTCCGCTCCAGAAAATGTGCTTCTCCATTATAGGGTTGACTGTCCTTGAGGCTTTGCTCAAATCGTCCCAGCAACCTGGTTTCTTGCCCTCTACCCACATCCCATAAACTCAGTTTCTGCCCTAACCTGTGCCGCCTCACCCCAATTGGGTTAAGCAACCCCGTTTCTCAACCGCTCAACCCCTCCAACCGCAGAAAATGTACCCGCCCCCCAGCATCCCCTGCCACCACCGTCACCCCATCCGGTGTAATGGCACAGGAACACATGGCACTATCCCCGGTAAAGGTGGCTGACACATTCCCGGTCTCCAAATCCCACAGTTTCAGGGTTTTATCATCCGATGCCGAGACGGCTCGTTTCCCGTCCGGGGCGATCGCTACTGCATTTACCTCGCTACGATGCCCTCTGAGGGTGGCTAGTTCCCTCCCCGTCTCCAAATCCCACAGTTTCAGGGTTTTATCCCTGGATGCCGAAACGGCTCGTTTCCCGTCGGGGGCGATCGCTACTGCATTTACCCACCAACTATGCCCGGTGAGGGTAGCCAGTTCCCTCCCCGTCTCCAAATCCCACAGTTTCAGGGTTTTATCCCT
>SMDP01000079.1:0-6453 GCA_012911965.1 Geitlerinema sp. P-1104 | reverse complement strand
CATTACCCAGCTACTATGCCCGGTGAGGGTAGCCAGTTCCGTCCCGGTCTCCAAATCCCACAGTTTCAGGGTTTTATCCCTGGATGCCGAAACGGCTCGTTTCCCGTCGGGGGCGATCGCTACTGCCATTACCCCGCTACTATGCCCGGTGAGGGTAGCCAGTTCCGTCCCGGTCTCCAAATCCCACAGTTTCAGGGTGTCATCAAACGATGCCGAGACGGCTCGTTTCCCGTCCGGGGCGATCGCTACTGCTCTTACCCAGTCACTATGCCCGGTGAGGGTAGCCAGTTCCGTCCCCGTCTCCAAATCCCACAGTTTCAGGGTTTTATCATCCGATGCCGAGATGGCTCGTTTCCCGTCGGGGGCGATCGCTACTGCTCTTACCAAGCCACTATGCCCGGTGAGGGTAGCCAGTGCCGTCCCGGTCTCCAAATCCCACAGTTTCAGGGTTTTATCATCCGATGCCGAGACGGCTAGGAACCCGTCGGGGGCGATCGCTACTGCTGTTACCGAGCTACTATGCCCGGTGAGGGTAGCCAGTTCCGTCCCCGTCTCCAAATCCCACAGTTTCAGGGTTTTATCGAATGATGCGGAAACCGCTTGTTTCCCGTCGGGGGTAATGGCTACTGCTTCTACCCCGCCACTATGCCCAGCGAAGGTGCAAATCAGTGGCCCGCCGGGACGGGTGAGGTTAGCTTTAAGAGGACGAAACCAGGGTTTTCCACGCCATTGTTTCGCCTGTTCCAATAGCGCAACAATTTCAGGCTGAGAAAACGACAACAACCGCCCCAGAAATTGCTCCGCCAACTTAGTTTGATCCTGCTCTAAAAGATGAGCCGACAACCGCAACGCCCCCTGAATCAGCCTTAACGCTTCTTCCTCCCCTCCCAACCCCAACGCCAAATCAAAATCATTAATCAGCGCAACAACCCCCACCGCCCCTAACTTCTGCTCCAAAAACCCAAAATCCGTCAGCCAAGCCCGCAACCGCTCAACTTCCCCCACATCGGCAAAATAACTCGGTTGGTGGCGCAACAAATGTAAACGCTTTTCCGCATCCTGTTCCCTCAACCATTCACCCAAAGCCGTCGTCATAGGGGCGCTCCTTTGCTGAAATTGTCAGCAATGCGGCGTTTGATATCCTCCAAATTCACCCCCGACTCCTCCGCCTCCTCCCGCAGAAAATCACTAAAAGAGGCATGATAAATCGTGTAGCGCGTCTCTCCCGCCACCTGTTGTAACCGCAAAAACGGCTCCCATTCCCGCAAAATCGGTCGCAGTTGATATTCTGCCAACTCCGTCAACTCCGCCAACAACCGCCGCGACACCGCCTCCCGCAGCAGCGACAACACATAAATCGTGCGAACTTTATCAATCGGGAAGGGGTCAGCCATCATGCCCATCAATTGCCAATGTTTCCGATAATATCGACGCAACCCTTGCGGTAAACTCTCCAGACTTTCACTCTCATAAAGTCCCTTTTCAATGTCATTTAACACATAGCGCAAATACATGAAGTTATTTTCACTTCTCGCCACGAAATCCGTTAAAAACTGCTCTGGGGTTAACTGACGGGATGTTACCCACTCCTGAATCTGAGGACTTCGCCCATAGCGTTTCTCGGCATAATGTCGCGCATCCTCGGCACTTTCTGCTGGATACTGCATTAAATCAAACGGGGTCAAATAGTCAGTTAAGGGGAGGTCTAATTGTTGGGGCCGTTTGCTGAGAATAAAATAGACCTTATCCACCAAAAAATCGGGCAAATAGAGCAGATTACTTCCCTTACTTTGCCCCGTTGCATCCACTTCATCCAAGGCATCCACTACCACCACTAATTTCTGACCGGGGGCGAGTTTGTTCGCCGCTTCTGCCAATAAACGGGCTAAAACATTGCCATCTTCGGTAGCCCGTTCCGGTAGGCGGGGATAATTTAAGTTATAGCCCTGAATCAGTTGGGTGCAGATATTTTCTAGGAACTGTGCCGGGGTGACAATGCCTTGGGATTGAATATTAAAATGGGTGAGACAACCCCCGCCCAGTAACTGCACCAAGCGCGCCATAATTGCGGTTTTCCCCACGCCGGGGTCAGCTTCTAGGACAAAATACCCTTTAGGTTTTTTCTGCAAAAAATTACGAATTGCCTCAAAAACAAAACGCCGCCCGACAAAATCCTGCGTTTTTTCCTCAATAATGGCGGTACAATATTGGGAGAGGGGAAACTGGGGCTGAGTGGTGTCTAAGTATTGCTGAAACGCTTGCCGAAATTGAGCCAATTCGTCCCGAATCCCCGTTTCTAATTGCTGCAAAGCCCGACAAATATCCTCACGGGTGGCGAGTTGGGGTAAATATTGTTGAATTTCGGTAATTTTTGCCAACGTCGCCCCGTGGAGGTCAAATAACATCCCCACAAAGGCTTTCCCCCCCTTGTTGGCATCGTCTTTCAGGACTTGGCGGAAGTGTTTATTGAAGTTAAGGGCTAATTCCGCCGCTAACTCGCTGATGACATCTTGATAACTCTCCGGGGTATCCCCCAAATCCCCCTTCTCGCATCCCTGTTGGAATACCCAGGTGACCACCTCCTGCCATTGCGGTTCCGGTAACACCTGATACTCGGTAAACTGCTCGGGTGGTTGGCTGAAAATCTGATAGAGTTGTTGTTCCTGGAGGGTTTCAAACAGGTTCAGGGTTTGAGCTTGTTCCGCCCATTGCACCCAATACCCCTCGATTTGATTAGCGAAATGGTCTAAGGATTCTTTGTCGGAATAGTTGGGGCTTATTTTTTCTGTCAGGGCTTGGCCGACGGTGCGTCCGGCGGCTTTGGCGATATCTTCATTCCGCAGAACATCGCTATTCTGGCTGCGTAATCGGTCCATTAATGTGCCTAGGTTTTCAGCAATTAAGCCATAGGTCACATTCGTCGCCAGGGCTAAGACAGAGCCGCTTAAGGCTCCGGTGACAATAGCACCCAAGCCTAAGAGAGCTGTTCCGGCCAGCAGACCTTGATTGAGTTTGAGCAGGTGAGAGGGGTTCATCAGGGTTGACCGCCTCGGGGAAACCAGTGACCACTGTTCTAAGATACCAAGAAGAGTTCACCTTGACGAAGGGCCGACCTGGCACTCATCCCCCAGGGTTCAGTTTCGTAGGGGCGAAAAATTTTTCGCCCCTACCCCACCCGGTCGGGGAACCCACCCCAACCCCTCCCAGGAGGGGAATTTTTGCCCCGACAGTCTGGTATCCCATGCAACAAATTTCAGCCGATATCCTGAAGACTCCTAAGAAATGGGTTTCGATGAATTCCATCTGTTGGCGTTGGCAAAATTTGACAAAACTATATACCTGTGTCACATAGGGGCTGTAGCGATTAGTTCCCAACAGGTCTCAAACCAATGAGTCCTAAGTCATAAATCATGAAAATTCTGGTTCATACTCACACAATTATCAAAGCGAGACCTCTGGCTGCCCAGGAACTACAAAGTCATGAA
The DNA here is from genome assembly GCA_012911965.1 of Geitlerinema sp. P-1104. Lineage (GTDB taxonomy): Bacteria > Cyanobacteriota > Cyanobacteriia > Cyanobacteriales > Geitlerinemataceae > Sodalinema. Next base: position 2,968 of record SMDP01000079.1, on the reverse strand, counting down.
AAAATAGAAGTTCCGGTTGGGGTTAGTTTTCTGACATCAAGTAATATTGATGATTTAGAAAACGGACATTATCGGATGCAACTAAATTCAGATTTGGGGTCAGGAGACCCCAATCGCCGTGATTTTTGGTATGTTCCCAAGGTCCATGTTGACATACTTCAATGTATTGCCAAGGTCAAAACTGAGGGGTTAAATTTCAGGATTTTTCCGAATCCCCGAGATAGTACCAACATTATTCAAAAGCTATCATTGGGAACTTTTGTTGAGATATTTGATGGCAATTACATTAATACAACCCTAGGACTATGGTGGTGTGGTCGCCCTATTTGTACCGCAGAGCAACACCAAATTTGGTCTCCGGAGCTACAAGTGGGCTGGATGTCCTCCAAGCATTTAGAACTCACAGATCTGAAGGTGACTCGTGGGAATCGAGGCGGTTGGTTCTTCGAAGGTGAGCCTGGATATCCTCCCAACCTTTAGAACCCCCAGAAATGAAGATGACTCGTAAGAGAGGATGTCCTGAGAACCGTTAAGGGTTCATCATGATTCCAACATCTCAACTCACGGGAGGAAATTTTGGGCGATTTTTCCCTCCCGTGAGGGGTGCGGCGGGGTAGCTTCGGGTTGCCGTCTTGGGATGTCCCCTATCACATGACTGATGTTAGCTGAGTATCTGTTCTAAGTCGCCGATGTTTATAAATTGTAACGTTTAGTACCCTGTTCACTCATGGCTTCTAGCGCTAGAATAGTGAAGATTCTGTTAGGGCGATCGCCCCTCCAGTGTCCTCTTATTACGTTACGTATTTTCTCGGAGATTTGCCCAACGAGAAAAGCGGTGCTTCAGAATACTGGTCTAAAAGCCCATAGCCATGTTAAGTTTCGCGCGGTCCCCCAGCCTGCTCAGCGATGAACGATGTTTGTAATACAGAATCTTAGGCAAAAATTTGCCCTTGAATACAGAGTTAGACATTAAGATATGGTTGATTCTCCTGTGAAGATAACACCTCTTGTTATTAACTGGCATCTTTTAGAACCCTGCAACTTTCATTGTAGATATTGCTATGCCCAATGGAATAAAGCCCAACTACCACTTGTCTTTAAAGATAGACATTTGTCTGAAAAACTCATAAGAGAAATAGCTTCACTACAACCTAAGAGTCCGTATCTTCGGCTATCATTTGCAGGAGGAGAACCGTTATTAGATACAGACATCTCTCATAAAATAGATTTTTCTTATAACTTAGGCATCCAAAGTTCAATCATAACAAATGGCTCCCTTCTTTCAAGAAACTTAAACCTAGAGATTGTTCGCAAGTTATCGATGCTCGGCATCAGCATCGATAGTGCTTCTAAACCAACAAATCAAAAAATTGGCAGGGGTTTTAATAGAAAATCCTACAATTATGAGAGTCTTCTTCTAGTCTTGGATAGCATTAGAAAAAACAATCCAAATCTAAAGATAAAAATAAACACAGTTGTCAATCAATTTAACTGGAATGAAAACTTATCAGAGTTTATCATGAGAATAAATCCTGATAAATGGAAAGTTCTTAGAGTATTGCCGGCCACGCCAAGAAGTAAAACAGAGGCAATTTCCAATGAACAATATGAACGTTTTAAAGTCACCCATAATCATATTCCTTTTGCCCAGTTTGAAGATAACAGTGACATGACTTGCAGTTATCTTATGATTGACCCTTATGGAAGATTTTTTTACAACTCAGAAGAAGGATACAAATATACCGAATCTATATTAAAAATTGGCATGGAGACGGCTTTGAGGAAAGTAAACTTTGATTACGGGAAATTCTCTCTACGGTATCAAAAATAAGTTGCATGAACAAATACATAGCAATAGAAGGTATCGATGGTTGCGGGAAAACGACCATCTTAAAAGAATTAAAATCAATTTATCATTCCGACCAAACCGTGGAGTTTATTAAATCTCCTTTAGAACCCTTTAGGGGGTTAGTTGAAGATGTCTGGAATTTCCCCTTATTTGATAGATTCATCTTTTTTACAGCCGCAAATTCATATTTTGCTAACGCAATCGATAGTGGCAAAGTTTATGTCTTTGATAGGTTCATTTACTCTACGTTTGTGACACATTTACCGCTGCAAAAACAAAGGGAACATGAGGAGTTATTGCTGCAAATTATTGCCAAGCTGAACTTGACTCCTGCTGCTACCTTTCTGCTGAGAGTTTCCAAGGATAAAATCAAACAAAGACTGAGTGAAAGAAATAACACAATTGATAATGCCCTTGATATAGATAGATTGTATGACCTGTACTATGATTCACCAACAACGGACTTAGGCGAAATCATAGAACTCAGAAATGAAACGCCGTCTGATTTAAGAACAAATATTCACATTATTCAAGACAAAATAAATGACTTAAAAAATATCTAATACTATTTTGAGATAACCGGAGCAAACAAAGAGCGTAAGTCTTATTGGCTGGTTCTTGAACTGATGTAGGCAAATCACCTAGCGGCTTGGAAAATGATTTTGTGACGCTTGATTTCCTTGGGGTGTTGGCAAGACCTCATCAAGTGGCACAGTTTCTCCTGCTGCGATATCCTGCTGTACCCTGGCGGCCATCTGATGCCATATTTTGCCAAGTTCCCTCGATTTCTAGGGGTCTTCTGGGTAATGGGTAATAAGGAGAATTTATGGCAGATTAGAGGGAACCCACCCCAACCCCACCCGGTGGGGGAGTTGTCGCCCCTACTAACCCACCCCTTAAATTCATGATTTAAATTCATGATCGGGAGATCTCGAACCTACAATTCGCCAAAGAACCCGTTGGTTCCGCCCAACCCAGCCTCTCCCATCAGCCAACGCAACCGAACCCCCCAGTCTCGGGAAACCCTCCCTTGGGGTCACGCGCCGAAACCGCCTATCCTGGAGAGAAGACGATTCACCATTAACGTAATCCACTATGACAGCTACCCAAGTCTCTGCC
>SMDP01000078.1:5179-18752 GCA_012911965.1 Geitlerinema sp. P-1104 | reverse complement strand
AAACATCGTATCGTGGCAGGGTCAGCGGGAGCCTATCTGGTGTTAAATGGCCTGGCCAATCGCCAAACTCAATCAGAAGTCGGTTCCCCCCAGGCGGTGCGATCGCGCCTCGAAAGCCTCACCCACAGCCACAGCCTAGAGGAGTTAAGCCAACAGGCCACCGGGATTCCCGAAATCAAAACCAGAATTGAGGCCTACATCAACACCGAACGAGTTTCCGTATTACAAAAACGCTGCGAAGCCTCCCTCCAGACAACCTTTAACACCGCCAAAGACATTTATCATCTCGTCCATCAACGCTACCCCGAAAATCCCGAAGAAGCCAAACAACGAGAAGAAGAAGCGCGACGGATTGAGTTCACCCAATGGTGGTCTAAGAAATGGGAGCAAATCAAAGCAGATTTACAAGACTTTTACCGCGCCACGTCCCCATCTAACGACTCAAAGCTACATTTCAACGCCGCCGAAAGCTTAAAAAAACTCAGACAACGCTATCTACAAGTCTTAGAGAACGAAATGCAGCATTTGCGGCAGACCACTCTTGAGAAACGAGACCGTATTTTTGCAGCCAATTCTAACCCAGTGTTTGACCGTACTAAGGCCAACATTGTCTGGCGAGAGGATTTATATAACGATGTTAAACAGCATTTAGATGCGATCGCCGACCAATTGGCGATCGAATTACAAGAACAATGTGCCATCTTAATGGCCTACATGACCCAACAGCTTTGGGGAAGTTCGCAAGTAGAATCTCGCCTCATTGAAAACTCGGACTATTACCTCGAAAAACTACAGCATAGCCTGAGAGTCTTGTATTTACGCTTCGCGCGTCCCGTTGCCGATGCCTTAATTCGCAGTCCCGTTAAGAGTGACACCCGCCGCAGTATTATCAAAAATCTCGGGGTTGATATTGAAATTTTAGATAATTATTATAGCGGCGACGAACCAGCACTTCGAGTCTTAAAACGCTATGCCAATTATGGCTTTCAACTCCTCCTCGATAGTGCCTTACGCCAGGAAGTCTTAGGAGTCCGAGAAATCACGAGCCTCATTGAAGCCTTTGACGAGTTTAAAAATCCCGAAGATGAGGTAATTTTTGAAGTTGAAACAGATATTAAGATTTTTGAAGAATACTTGCAAATTGCCGTCTTTAATGCAGCTAGTTTAGAATCCTATGCTCTGCAAGAACTCCAGGGATTACTGGACAAATTCCGAGACCTCAAAGGGGCCTGGGATGGGGTGGCGATGAATGAATGGTATCGAGGCAATCCGGCGTTACTCTCAGAACTTCCAGCAGCGTTGCAACCTCGGGAATTGAACCTAGAAGTGAGCGATCGCCTACGCCAACTCGGGACGGCGATCGCTCATATGCAAACAAGTGTATCAGGGTCTTTTCCTGACTAACCCCCCATCCAACCCCTACCCCTTTCCTCGTGTCATGGCTCCAGCCGTGACACGGACTGTGGCGGCTCTGCCGCCTGCAATCGGGAGATAGAGCCTCCCCAAGATAACGCTAGAGCCAAGTTACGAGAAACCATGGTTTTGCTGAAGACCCGTCAGCGTTGAATGTGCTAAAGTAGGGGCGAAAAATTTGTCACCCCTACTAAACTTAAAACAGTGGATATGCCCTGGAACCCAATTCAAGATTTGCCCGAGAGTTGGCAAGATTTGGCTAATACAGAATTGCCACCCTTAGCTAGAGTTTGGAATGAACAAGCCGAACGGTTGCAACAATCTGGTGAGTTCAAGAAATTCATGGAAAAACTACGCCGAGAGATTGCCATTGAAACAGGAATTATCGAGCGTTTGTATAGCTTAGATAGAGGAATTACTCGTTTACTGATTGAGCAAGGTATTAACGAGTCGCTCATTCCTCATGGAGCCACAGATAGACCCGTTAAACACGTTGTCGCCTTAATTCAAGACCAGGAAGCGGCTGTCGAAGGATTATTTGACTTTGTAGGTAAACAGCGCAATCTATCAACATTTTACATCAAACAACTTCACCAAGTCTTAACCCAAAATCAACAGAGTACAGAAGCTATTATCCCCTCAACCCAAGAGATTATCACGATTCCTCTAATTCGTGGGAACTGGAAACAACGACCTAAAAATCCCATCAGACGCGATGGTTCTGTCTATAACTACTGTCCCCCGGAACAAGTTTCCTCAGAGATGGATCGATTAGTAGCACTCCATCACCAGCATCAAGACAATCAAGTTCCTCCCGAAATCGAGGCGGCTTGGCTTCACCACCGCTTCACTCAAATTCATCCGTTCCAGGATGGTAATGGTCGAGTTGCAAGATGTCTAGCGAGTCTCGTGTTTATTCAAGCAGGATGGTTTCCGCTGGTCTTAACTCGTGACGATCGCACGGCTTATATTCAAGCATCAAAACAAGCGGATCATGACGATTTATCTGGGTTAGTTAACTTGTTTTCCAAAAGCCAAAAGCAAGCCTTTATTCGGAGTTTGGGCTTATCGGAACAAATTTTGTCAGAAGCCAGACGAACTCAAGTTGTGATTGATTCAATTGCTGAAAAACTCAAGCAAAATCGCTCTCATTCCATTCAAGTTCGTTGTCAGCGTGTGGAAACCTATGCCGAGGAATTAGTTAAGCTTGCATCAGAACGACTTCAAGGGATAATGACCGACATCAAACTCTCATTGCAGGGAGTCATCGATGAATCTCAAGTTTTTATGATTGAGTCTCCCCCCGATGGGAGTAAATCTCATTATCACCGCTATCAGATTGTTGAAACTGCAAAGCAAGTTGGCTATTTTGCCAATCTGCGCGACTATCATCGTTGGCTTCAGTTGGTGATAAACTTAGAATCCTCAACGACGATTATTTTACTATCTTTCCACGTTCTCGGACATGAGTATCGGGGGTTACTGGTTTGTTCAGCCTGTGCCTATCATAAAGATAATGGGGATAGTGGGGAAAGTACGATTAATAACATTCAAACCTTGACAGATTCGCTGTTCCAGTTTTCCTACGCTGACGAGGGTGATCGAGTCCTAGCTCGATTTGAAACCTGGTTAGAAGAGGTAATTCTTACGGGTTTAGAGTATTGGAATGCCAGCCTGTAAGCTAAGGGGTTTCATCCATTGAGGCAATCCGGCGTTACTCTCAGAACTTCCAGCGGCGTTGCAACCTCAGGAATTGAACCTAGAAGTGAGCGATCGCCTACGCCAACTCGGGACTGCGATCGCGCAGATGCAAACAAGTTGATCAAGGTCTTTTCCTGACGACCCCCCCCATCCAACCCCTACCCCTCAAACGTCGAACAGGCCCGCAACTCATCAGGAATCCGAGTCCCCAGGGGAAACTCCAACACCGTCTCACGAAACCCCAGATAACCACTCTCAGAAAACGACAGCAACATCCGACATAAAGCAATCCAGACCGATCGCTCAAACTCCCAATCCTTGCCCCGAGGAGCGCGATCGGCAATGGACTTCAACGCCCAAAAATAGCTATTACGGGTGACAGCACCTCCCTTCTTAAAGGGTGGCACATCCTCCCGATGCACATAGAGAACTCCCTCGTCCAACAGCGTAACTCGCATCAACCCTCATCGACGAACAGCAAAACCTCCCTTTCCCAACCAACCGTTACAGTAGAGAGAGGACCATCTCATTTTCCCTTTCCAGATTACTATGGGTCACGCCTCTCTCTACTCCGAAGATCACTTTGTCGTCCTCGAAACCAACCAAGCCGAGCAAATCCTCACCGCTGACGAACTCTTCGAGAAACTAGAGGGGATTCTCGCTCAGCGTTCCCCAGACGACTTACCGCGAGAGCTAAAACCCCTCAAAACCCTGGGCGATCGCACCCGTCACCTAATGGAAAACGCCTGTGATCTCGACATGGGCCCTGGGGAGTTTCTGCAATGGTACGCCATCCGGCTGGAAAAATGAAGCGGATTACCCCTTCGGCTGAGCAATAATCGCCACATCAATAAACCCCTCCTCCGGTTCCTGGACTTGTACCCGCACCCCAGGGCCAAAAAAGGCTTCCATATCCTGCCGTTTCTCCTGCCAAGCCGCCAAAGGGAGCAGTGGCGAGTCAAACTCCAAAATCAAGGCATAGGCCCCATCGATCGCCTCCTCACGAATCCCATCCAGAATCGGACGCGCCTTATCATTAGGACTCAGTTTGAGAAATTCCAAAGCTTCCAACAGGTGGGCCCGTTCCGCATAGCGATAGCGGTTGACATCAATGCGAACTTGGTTCTGAGTATCCGTCGCCTGCGTCTCCCGCAGTGCTAACACCTCGGCGGGTGTGGGTTGAGTGAAGGGGGCCGGCTTCAACTCCGCCGACTTCAGGGCCAAACCAATCAGCAAAACCGGGATTCCGTAGAAGAACCCCGCCAGATTCAGGGTTGCATTCCCGGAAAAATAGGCCCCGAAGCCAATAATCGTCAGACTTAACCCCACCACCAGGGCGATCGCCGCCAGAGAGGTTTGACGCAAAAAAGCAGGTAAAACAGGCATAACGAAGAAACGCGATTGCGATGAGAGTGCCTTGAGATTGTCCCCGAAAACCGTCCTCCGTTTCAACTCCCGCCCCAATTCCCAACAGGCCTTGACACGCAAAGCCGCCGGGACTCCGTTGTCCTTGCTACAATATCAACGCAAACGCATCGCACTAGGTAGAGTCCAGAATGGATACAACCACCATCCGCTCTCAGATTGAGCAAATTGAAAGTAAACGCGGGGTTCTCCTTGATCTCCTCGAACGTCCCGACTTAGGAACCCTCCGCATCGATGTCAACCAAGCTCTAGAGGAAATGGATGACCTCATCGAGGAGTTTAAACGCACCTTCCCCGATGCCCAACAACCCAATACCTAAGGTCGTTTCCGTTTTTCGTTAACAGATCCATTAAGGATACAAGTTTAGTATTTCTGCCCCAGGGGGGAGTCTGCACCGGCTCCCCCCTGGGGCTTTTTAATGGCATCTCGTTCCGGGTGCGTCCTCCGTGGCGATCGCCTCCTCGGGGGTCAGTTCGCCAATTGTCCCCTCAAATCCCCTCATTTGGAGGCATCCGGGGTCACAACTCAGGTGACAGTTGAAATAGCGTCGAGATCGCCCCACAATTTCCCAACTCAATCGCCTTTACTAAAGCTATTGAACCCCATCGTCATCTGGATTGCAACTGCCATGGAAACCCTAGCACAGCTCTTTACAAACCTGCTCCACCAGACCACTCCAGTCACTGCCCCAGTGCCCCTAGTCTTGGCTCCGAGTCACCCCCCATCTCAACCCAGCTACGACCACTTAGAAACCTGGCAAATCTTCCCCCTTTAACCCCTCTCCGTCATGCCAATCTCCCCAGTCTCACCGGACTCAAGTATTAACAATTGTGTGTAATTTCCGTAATGGGGATCAAACCTCTTGGAGTTACCGTCTAGATCCTATTCTTCTCCTGTTAACCTCCATTTAGAGCAATATCATGTATCAGAAAAAAGTCTTACCACTATTTGGACAGAGCCAAAACACAAAACCACAAACCGGCTATTTTGTCAATGAAATCTTTTGGAATTTGCTCCTGCATCCCCAACTCGAACAAGTCAAACAGTCAGCCCCTCCTGAACAGCCCAAAGTTTGCCCCTTAGCCCAAACCAACCCATAGCGATCGCAGGGGTCAAGGGCTTTGATAAGATATGGACTCCAAGATTATCCACTCTATCAAAGCAGTAATCCCAATTCCCTATGGCTCAGCAGTATCGCATCACTCTGTTACCCGGCGACGGCATCGGCCCAGAAATCATCACCGTTGCTGTCGAAGCCTTAAAGGTCATCGGCAAACAATTCGACCTAGACTTTAGCTTTCAAGAAGCCCTCATCGGCGGTTCTGCCATCGATGCTACAGGAAGCCCCCTTCCCGAAGAAACCCTCAAACTCTGCCGTAATAGTGATTCCGTCATGTTGGCCGCCATCGGCGGTTACAAATGGGACAGCCTACCCCGCCACCAACGCCCCGAAACTGGACTCCTGGGGCTACGGGCGGGGTTAGGCTTATTTGCCAACCTACGTCCCGCCACCATCCTGCCCCAACTCATCGATGCCTCCAGCCTCAAACGAGAGATCGTCGAAGGCGTTGATATCATGGTGGTTCGTGAACTGACTGGGGGCATCTATTTCGGTGAACCCAAAGGCCTGTTTGAAACGGAAAGCGGCGAACAGCGAGGGGTGAACACCATGGCCTACAGCACCTCAGAAATTGACCGCATTGGCAAAGTCGCCTTTGAAACCGCCCAAAAACGGGGAGGTAAACTCTGTTCCGTGGATAAAGCCAACGTCTTAGAAGTCTCCCAACTTTGGCGCGATCGCATCACGGCCCTGGCCGCTGACTATCCCGACGTGGAACTCTCCCATCTCTATGTCGACAACGCCGCCATGCAACTGGTGCGGGCCCCCAAACAGTTCGATACCATCGTCACCGGAAATCTCTTTGGGGACATCCTCTCCGACGCGGCAGCCATGTTAACCGGCAGTATTGGTATGTTGCCCTCCGCCAGTTTAGGAGCTGATGGGCCCGGCGTGTATGAACCCGTCCATGGTTCCGCCCCCGACATCGCCGGCCAAGACAAAGCCAACCCCCTGGCTCAAGTTCTGAGTGCCGCCATGATGTTACGTTACGATCTCAACCAACCCGAAGCCAGCGATCGCCTGGAAAAAGCCGTCATGAGCGTCTTAGATCAGAACTATCGCACCGGAGACATCATGTCTGAGGGGATGAAACTCGTCGGCTGTAAAGAGATGTCCGATGTTCTCCTAGCCACCCTAGAGGCTTAAAACCGACAACCCAGAGGGGAGGGAGAGACGAATCGGCCTTCCCCTCTATTCTGGCAAGGGCGAGTTCCCCACCGCCAACACCGTGTAGCTGCCGAAAATCTTGAGAATTTCCGTATATTCACTGAGGGCGGCGATCGCCTCAGAGAGAATCCCCTCATCCTTAGGTGCTTCCACATCCACAAAAAAGAGATATTCCCCCAGCAGTCGTTTCGTCGGGCGTGACTCAATGCGAGTCATATTAATCCCGTAATTAGCCAGCACCTGTAGGGGGTTAAGCAAGGCTCCCGGAGAATTTTGGGGCAAACTAAAGGCCAACGATAAATAAGCCGGCCCTGGGGCTTGAGGCAGCTCTATCCCATCTTTTGAGCCTCGCACCACCCAGAAACGAGTACAGTTATCCCGGTGATCATTAATCCCGTGAGCCAGAATCGGTAAATCATAGAGTTCGGCTGCCCGTTCCGAGGCGATCGCCCCCACCTGAGGATCCTGCAAATATTGCAAGGCCTCAGCGGTGGAGTTCGTCGAATGGAGCGTCACTTGAGACAATTGCTCTTCGAGCCAATGTTGGCATTGAGCCAGGGCCTGAGGATGGGAATACACCGTTGTAATCTCCTCCAACCCCGCCCCCCGAGAAATCAGAGCATGATGAATCGGCAACACCAGGGCCTGTTGCACCTGAAGCCGCTCTTTTTCCCAGAAGCTGTCCAAACTCACCGTGACACTGCCCTGAATCGAGTTTTCAATAGGAATCACCGCCACATCACAGGTTCGCTGCAACAGGGCCTCTAAGGTTTGAGAGATGCTAGGATAAGGAACCAATTTGCCCTTGCGCCCACAGGTATCTTCTAGCCAGTTGCAATAGGCTAACGCGGCAGCTTCGGTATAGGTTCCGGTTGGACCAAGGTAAGCAAGGGTTAACATTAATAGTTGAACGTTGACAATGGATAGTTGACCGTTAAACGAGCCGCATTAACACGGTTAAGAGAGATGAAGGAGTCCAACGCGATCAAGACCGACAGGCTCCTGACTCGGCAAGCGTTAGAGACCGATATTGCCGGGGAATCGTCCAACATCAATCTTGACAATTAAGTATTAATATGGTTAAGACGGACAGATAAGGATTTGGAGTCAGAGCTGGGAAAATTATGTCAAAGGTCATTGTAACGGGGGCCGCTGGATTTGTTGGCTCAAACTTAGTCGAAGCTCTGTTGGCACGGGGTCACCATGTGATCGGCATTGACGGCCACACCGACTATTACGACACTCGCATTAAACATCGTAATCTGGCTTGTGTTCTGCACGAACCGAGGTTTCAACTGATTCAAGATGACATTCGTAACCTCGATTGGCCGTCTCTGTTCAAAGACATTGACGTCATCTATCACCAAGCGGCCCAGGCGGGAGTCCGTGCCAGTTGGGGCAAGGGCTTCCAAACCTATACCGAGTTAAACATCAATAGTACCCAAGTTCTGCTCGAAGCCGCCAAAGAGGCGAATCTGAGCCGGTTCGTCTATGCCTCCTCCTCCTCCGTCTATGGGAATGCGATCGCCTACCCCACCACCGAAACGACCTTACCCCAGCCCGTCTCTCCCTATGGAGTCACCAAGTTAGCCGCAGAACATCTCTGCCGACTGTATCACGTTAACTACGGCGTTCCCACCGTCTCACTGCGTTACTTCACCGTCTATGGCCCCCGGCAACGTCCCGATATGGCCTTCCACAAGTTCCTGAAAGCGGCCCTAGATGATGAACCCATCTCCGTTTATGGCGATGGCCAGCAAACGCGAGATTTCACCTTTGTCCAAGATGTCGTCGCCGCTAACCTCGCCGCCGCTGAGGTTCCAGAAGCCATTGGCGAAGTCTTTAACATCGGTGGCGGTAGTCGTATTAGTCTCCGGGATACCATCTCCATGATGGAAGAGATTGTGAGTAAGCCCATCACGATCCACTATACAGAAAGCTCCAAAGGCGATGCCCGCCACACCAGTGCCGATGTCTCTAAGGCACAACAAATCCTCAGCTATCAGCCTCAAGTCTCACTCAACGACGGCTTAACCCAAGAGTGGGAGTGGTTGCAACAACTCTACACCTACCTCCGTTCTCCCCATCGACAACCGGTTGCTTGATGGAATCTTGACATGATGCTGCCCCCCATGTTAGAAGAGGTCAGAGGGTCACAGTGAAAGTGATTCTCAAAACCTAAAGGGCTAAACTTCACAACCTGAGATAGGTTGTTGTCGGTTGCCCCATTGTCAATTTTTAGAATGAGGTGTTACTCAGAAATGGACGACCCTGGCGGTAGTCATTATTGCGACAGATTTCCCCAAGTGCTGCGGCTATCTGTCCCTGAGTAGGCGGTTCTCAACGATTTGGATCTAACCCCCAGTTCCGGGTGTGACTCCATCTCTGATCGCCTGCCAAGGGGCGATCGTGAGCAGAGGAGATGGACCATCCGACCGAACTGGACATGGTCATGACGACATGCGGTTCCGTAAAGGAATCCTTGTTTTGCTGCTAAGTATTTTTGCTTAGACAGTGTCATTTTAAGTGTTTATCATCCGGACCTTGTTAAGGTTCGGAGGCTTATCAAGACGGCATCCTGGGTTTTACATATTCCCAATATTGTTGTCCTGAATAAAGAGCCTAGAAACCCTTAACCCAGTTTCTATAGCAAGAGCAGGGATGGATAGGACAGAAACTACGTAGGGGCAATCCCTTGTGGTTGCCCTTTTCCGGCAAAGATTGTCCTAAGAGAACCTTCACTTGCTATAGAATTTATTATCCAAACTGAGTGTTCTAACTCAGTTCCAATTGCTCAGTTTCAATTGGCAATCAGTTGATTGATGAAGTTCCGGCTATCGGGTCTGAACTCCATCAATCACCCTCTGATCTGTCTATTTTCCTGTATCTCCATAGTGCTGAAAGACTGATGCAACCATCAGTCACAGCCTTGTGCGTCATTTTGTCCATTCAACCCAGTTTTTGCCCGGAGGCCTAGTCCAATGTCCCCAAATGCATTGCAAGATATTTTGCAAGAGCCGTCCTTCGGCTCTGCCAAAGAAACCGTCAACAACCTGCCCGTTGTTGAACTGGCCCATTGCCTATCAGACATCGATTACCGTAAACGCGTTCTTGCCTTTCGCCTTCTCGAAAAAGAACGGGCCATTGAAGTTTTTGAACATCTCCATCCAGACCAACAGGCAGACCTGGTTCAAGACATGGAAAACCCAGAAGCCATCCAACTTCTGGCCGCCATGGACCCAGATGACCGAGTGCAACTGATTGAAGAACTACCGGCCAAAATCACCAAGCGACTGATTGCTGGATTAGATCCTGAGGCTCGCGAATCGGTCAACACCCTACTCAACTATCCCGAACGCAGTGCCGGGCGGATTATGAGTCCGCGCTACATTGCCGTGCGTTCCCACGCCACAGCGGAAGAAGCCTTAGACATCGTACGTTCCTCACCCCTGCGGGATGACGAATCCGGAATGGTGTTTATCATCGATGGCCAACGCTTCTATCGCGGTGCAGTTCGTCTTGTGAGTCTAGTGCGAGCCGATCCCAATAGCCTCGTGGAATCCCTATTACCAGAGATGAACCCAGCGGTGGGGGCTAAGGATGGAGAACTCAAAGCTGCGCAACTCCTCAAAGATGAAGATGTTCCCGCTGTGGCCGTTGTGGACAGTGAAGGACGGATGGTTGGGGCCATTACCTTCGATGATGTCATTGACTTGATTGAAGAAGAAGCTCAAGAAGCCGCTCTCTCACAAGCTGGGGTGGGCGACTTAATTAGCCGCGATAAAATCTGGAGTCAACGCCTCGTCAAGGGGCCCGCCTGGTATGCCATCCGTCTGCGGATTTTGTTCCTGGTGGTGACTCTGATTGGGGGCTTCCTCGTCGGTGGTGTGATTGAACGCTTCGAGGATGTCTTGGAATCAGTCGTGGTTGCGGCGGTGTTTATCCCCCTCGTAATGGATATGGGGGGAAATGTAGGCACCCAATCCACCACCGTATTTGCTCGAGGCCTGGCTTGGAACCAAATCGATACCAAGAACTTTTTACCCTATTTGTTCCGAGAAATTCGCATCGGAGCCATGATGGGTTTGATTCTGGGAGTGGCGGCTGGGTTTATCGCCTATCTCTGGCAGGGTGCGCCCAATGATGAACCCATGATTGGCGTTGTTGTGGGGATTTCTCTGTGGTGTGTGATCACATTAGGGGCCATCTTAGGATCTTCACTTCCTTGGGTGATGCTGAAACTCGGTTTTGACCATGCACCGGGAGCTGACCCCTTTATCACGACCATTAAAGACTTTGTGGGCCTGTGGATTTACTTCTCCTTAGTGGCCTGGCTCATTGGAGTGGCGGCGTAGTTAGGAGGCCCTCCCCCTTGTTTAATCGGCTTGGGGATGGACTCCTCGTCCGTCTCCTGCCGCTTCCTCTCTCGCTTTTGTAAATGCTGTTTATTCTTGATGATGGTATGTCTAATCTCAATCCTAATCGCAACTCTAATCTCAACACCTTCCTCTATCCCAAAACCTCTGGCAAGGTTGAACCCACGATCGCCGATAAAGTCTTTAACGCTAAACTGCAACGGTACGCTCAACAGGCCATGTATCTAACGAGCCTGGAAACTGGGGGCAAAATTTCCCTGGAAGACTGCTACAACACCATGAAAGTCATGTGGCAAGATTTGGAGCGTAGCCGCGAGTATTATCGACAAGGGTAAGCAAGGACAGTTATAGCAAAAGTTGGTCTGAATCGGACAAAAAACTGGGCAAAAGAAGGCAACAGGCAATAGGGGGGGGAAGTCTTTCCCAATTCAGAGTCCTAAGTCAATCTTCGATTGCTATATTTTCGCGAATTGCAAATGTCCTTGTTGATGTGTCCATAAATAAAGGGGGCGATCGCCATGCACAAGCTGCGATCGCCCCCTTCACCATTCAACCCATCAGTTGGCCCAAATCTAGTCAGAATAATGGGTATCGATATTTACCTGAATCTGCTCCCGTTGTTCTGGGGTAAGAATCGGTGCCACCTGTAACCCGGTCATTTTCAGGATATTATCCAGTTGAGCCTCTTGTTGAGACGTCAAATCCATCAAATCCACAGATTCTTGAAAGGGCCGTCCCTCCTCAATTAGGGCCTGATGGAATTTCTGCTGTTGTTCAGGGGTCAACACCCGATTAATCCGAGCGTGAGTTTGCTCAAAAATCGGCCGGAGAACCGTTAACTGTTGTTCTGTCATATCCACCCCAGCAAAAATGGGGAGCCGTTGGGCCTGGGCGAATAGGGTTTGCGTATCCGGGGGCTGGGCTTGTTTCAGAGAAACCGCTTGCCGGGGCTGGGCGATCGCCCCCCCGGCAAATCCCAGGAATCCAGCGGCCATCACCCCAACACAGAGGGGTTGCATAAGAGATTTCATGACATCAATACCTGTAAGGAGGAACTGAACCTGTAGACGCAAGGAATCGGGAGAGGTTTCGGGGGAGAAGGGAACAGGGAACAGGGAACAGGGAACAGGGAACAGAAAAGACGTAGGGGCGCGCCACTTGCGGTACGCCCCTACGTCTTTTCTGACCTTACACTCGGGATGTCACCGGGGTTCCTTGGGGGACGACTCGGGGATTTTGCAGGGCCTCATAGAGACGATTCAGGGCATTGACATAGGCATGGGCCGAGGCCACAATCACATCAGTATTGGCGGCATGACCTGAGAAAATTCGTCCCTCATAGCGTAAACGAACTGTTACCTCGCCGAGAGCGTCAATGCCCGCTGTCACCGAGTGAACGGTGTATTCAATCAGTTCATTGGGGATATCCACAATCCGGTTGATGGCCTTATACACCGCATCCACCGGCCCGGTTCCTAAGGCCACATCCACTAATTCCTCGCCATTGGGACCTCGTAGACTCACCGTCGCCGTCGGACGAGCGCGATCGCCACAGGAGACTTGCACCAAGTCTAACTTATAGAGTTCGGGGGGCTGTTGGATTTGGTCGTTGACAATCGACTCTAAATCCCAATCGGTGATTTCCTTCTTCTGGTCGGCGAAGGTCTTAAACTTCAGGAAGGCTTTATTTAACTCCGTCTCCGAGAGTTCAAACCCTAACTCCTTCAACCGAGTTTTGAAGGCATTGCGTCCTGAATGTTTGCCCAAGACAATCTGATTGTCCGTCAAGCCAATGGACTGGGCATCCATAATCTCATAGGTCATGCGGTTCTTGAGAACCCCATCCTGGTGAATCCCCGACTCATGGGCGAAGGCGTTGGCCCCAACAATGGCTTTATTGGGCTGCACAAACATCCCCGTCAAGTTCGACACCAAGCGAGAGGTTTTGTAAATCTCGCGGGTGTTGATATTCGTCAGGGACTCTTCCGACTCCACCGGACGACCCAGGAAGGGATTGTAATACTGACGGCGGACATGCAACGCCATCACCAACTCTTCCAAGGCCGCATTTCCGGCCCGTTCACCAATGCCGTTAATGGTGCATTCCAACTGACGGGCCCCGTTTTTCACCGCTTCGAGGAAGTTGGCCACGGCTAACCCCAAATCGTTGTGACCGTGAACCGAAATCACCGCCTGGTCAATGTTCCGGACATTTTCAACAATGCCACGAATCAAGGCCCCAAATTCGCCCGGGGTGGTGTAGCCGACGGTGTCAGGGATATTGACGGTGGTGGCCCCGGCATTAATCACCGCCTCTAAGACCTGATACATAAAGTCCGGGTCACTGCGGGCGGCATCTTCCGGGGAGAA
>SMDP01000078.1:2160-5005 GCA_012911965.1 Geitlerinema sp. P-1104 | reverse complement strand
CCCTTTGGTGGCCCGGGCTAAGCCGCAAATTGTGGGGCCGTCGGGGGTTCCCACCTGTTCGGCGATACCCTGAACCGCCTCAAAGTCACCGGGGCTGGCGAAGGGGAAACCGGCTTCAATCACATCCACCCCGAGACGGGCCAGTTGACGGGCGATGGTTAACTTCTCCTCTTTGTTGAGGGTGGCCCCGGGGGACTGTTCCCCATCCCGTAGGGTGGTGTCAAAGATGATAATGCGATCGGGCTGATTCGTCATAGGATACCTCGCTTGTATCTATAGGATGTCGAAACGGGTTAGCCCCTGAGACTCGGGAATCTGGAGGGAACGCTCCTGAGTGCAGGGACTGTTAATAGTCTAGTTAATAGTCTAATTTCTCGATTTTGTCGCGAATCTCATTGAGATCGATGTAGCGATCGGTAGCGTTACGCAATTCACGAGCGATCATCCCTTCAGTTGAGACAACGGTGATGTGAGTGTTCTTGGAGCGTAGCAGTTCGATCGCCCGCTCAAAGTCTCCATCCCCACTAAATAACACAACGCGGTTGTACTGATCCACGGTGTTAAACATATCTATAACAATTTCAATGTCCAGATTGGCTTTTTGGGAGTAACGCCCGGAGTTATCGTCGTAGTATTCTTTAAGGATCTTGGTGCGCACGGTGTAGCCGAGGCTGATGAGGGCATCTCGGAAGCCCCGTTGGTCTTGGGGGTCTTTTAAGCCGGTGTACCAGAAGGCGTTGACCAAGTTGGTACTGGTGTACTGACTGCGGAAATAGTCCAGGACTCGTCGGGGGTCAAAGAACCAGCCATTTTTTTGTTGGGCGTAGAACATATTATTCCCATCCACGAAAATGGACAGGCGATCCGTGTCATAAATCATTAATGCTATACCTGAGTTTGGTTTAGATGTAAAAGGTTAGAAATCAATCGGGCCTAAACGTTAGATAGAAGTTCAGCCTAAGGATTGGGGCGAGGGCGAGCCATACTGGGATGATCACATTCAGAATCATCCTCAGGCTAACCACTCTTAACGGTTGATCTCCACGGGTTATCCCCGGAGGAGGAATGAGATACAGCACAAAACTGTACATCGGGCAATCCAAGGGGGCGATCGCATAAGAACCACCCTGTCCAGCTTAACATTTCGTTAAACTTTTACATCCGCAACGGGTTCAATGATCATCATTGCGGAGTCTGCGACCTTAAACCATATTGGTTTCAATGGCCCAACGAGCCAGTTCGGTGCGGTTGTGAAGTCCTGTTTTTCCGAGCATATTGGACACATGACTTTCAATCGTCCGTTGACTGACCTTCATTTCCAGGGCAATTTCTCGATTCGCCATCCCTCGGGCCACCCATTGAACCACCTTCAGTTCCGTGGGGGTTAGTTCAACTCCTGAACGAACTTTCAGGGGTGGGGCGTTGTCCTGGCCAGAGAACTTCCGCGCCATTAAGCGAGCGGCCTGTTGTAGGGAGGATTCCACCTGAGCCACCAGTTCATCAGGCTCAAAGGGTTTAACCATGTACACATCCGCCCCGGTATTCAGCCCCTTCACTCGGTCTTGGCTTTGTCCTTTTGCCGAGAGAAAAATAACAGGAACCCAACTGGTTCTTGGGTTTTCACGTACTTTTTGAACAAAGCCATAGCCGTCCATTTCCGGCATCATGACATCACAAATAATCAATTCAGGGATGGTTTCTTCTAAAATCTCCAGGGCTTCCCGTCCATTTTCTGCTGCCGTCACCTCATAGCCACGAAATTCCAGGAAGTCTTTAACAAGCAGGATTAGATTCGGATCATCATCAATAAGAAGTAATCGTTTGGGCGTCGTATTTTTCATAAGAGACTGTCTATATCAAAAAATTTGCTTGCAGCTTCGGCAGGAGGGTTAGAATAACACCATTGGTTATTTTAACCCATTCCTTGACGCACAAGTCAGTGGAGTCCTAACTCTAGCCCGACCCATCTAACGCCGGGGCAGAATCCTGACTCGGGGATGGGGAGGGTTGCCAGATCACATACTCTTCGACAATGCGATCGCCCATCAAATGCTCCTGAATAATCCGCTCAAGCACTTCAGGGGTCGCTTGACGATACCAAACCCCATCGGGATAGACCAAGAGAATCGGACCTTGACTACAGACTCGCAGACAGTTAGCTTTTGTCCGGAAAACACACACCGGTTGTTCATCACTGGTGCGATCGAGCTTTAATTCCTTGAGTCGCCGTTTAAGATAATCCCAAGCCGTCACCCCCGCCTCCTTGGGGCAACATTTGGGCTTAGTTTGGTCAGCACAGAGGAACAGATGTCGTCCAATGCGGGGAATATCCAAACTCTCCACACATTGACGCATCGGACTGCCTTCCTCACAGATTACCTCACCGGGAATCGCCTCACCGGGAATCAAGGACGGTTCAGTATCACGCATAGGGCTGAAAACAGAGACGGACAATAACGTGAGCGCATCAGGCTCAAACTTCAGTGTAGCCGATTCAGCTTCCCCCGAGGTGAGGCCGTTTATTGGACTGACCAATCTTCAATGCGCCAATCTCCATCAATGCGAACCAGACGATAGACAACCGTCAAGGGGCTAGCATCCGTCGAACTGACAGCTTGACCGTTCTCATATAGGGTTCCCGCCTCCTGAACGATCGCCTCAACGGCGGCCTGATCTGAGTCTTGGGCATCAATTTCGACGGCTTCGACAGACACCTCATGACGACTAAATTCCCAATACCAACCCGCGCGGCGAGCATCCTCAGCCCGCTGTTGCCATTCCGTCAACGCCCGTCCCGTCAAGATAGTTGGTAGGCCCTCAGCGTTATGAGTTTGACCCACGGCTT
>SMDP01000078.1:0-1945 GCA_012911965.1 Geitlerinema sp. P-1104 | reverse complement strand
AGGGTCAACAAGCCCCCGCCAATCAGTAACAGGAGGCGGTCTAATTTCACTCCACTGCGTCGGTTGTGCTGGGAGGACCCCCCATCACGTCGCCGTCGCCGTCGCGCTCCCGAGGCGTTGGGGTTTGGGGGTTCGGGAGAGGTGAAGGGATTGGCCCCCGGAAAACGGGGGGTACTAATGGAGGTGCGTCCAACGGAGCCTTCAGAGGAGGAGGACAACTCCCAGGATGGGCTACTGCGACCCAGCTGCGATCGCCCGGCACTCTCCCAACTCGGCGCACTGGTCGTCTGTCCCAAGGCATTGGCTCCCGCTAACACCGGCTGCGCATCCGTTGGCGGGGGGAGAGCCGTTTGAGTGGCTGAGACCACCCATTGGGCTGAATCTTCACTTTCTGGTGGCAGATTTTCCAGATGGGTTTGCACCCGAGGATCAGCAAAATAGTCCTTGAGAGAGGCTGTCAGATTGTTTAAATCCCGAAAATGAGGGAACACCTCATCCTGAAGCCAACGTTCCCCGTACAGACATAAACCGGGCAGTAAATCCGGGGAGCCTTGGGACTGTTCTTGAATAAAGCGAATCGGCTCCTCTTCCTGAGACAGTTCTAGGGCCTGACTGGCCTGTTCCGTCTGCCCCAGCAGTAGGGCGCACACGGCCTGTTCGAGATGGACATCTTGACGGCGACCGAGTTGGACCAGAAGCAGTTTAGCCCGATAGATGAGTCCGGGCTGTCGTTGGGCAAAGCCACGGCCAATCAGGGCATAGACGGCGAGATAGGTGGCCACCGCCGACGGGCGACGGGCTTCGAGTTCAAACAGAGATTGCTGTTCGGCGGCGGTGGTATACCGACGCAGTTGTTGGATGAAGCGGAGGAAGTCGTTGACATCCAGGCCTGAGCCGTCGTCCTCGTTACCATCGAGTCCACCCCGTTCCTGAAGCATCTCCCGTAATAGTTGTAGGCCTCGCTGTCGCAGGCTTTCTTCCTCTAGGGGCAGGGCCAGGAGTTCCAGAATCCGATAGGGACGAAGTTTTTGCAGGTCGTTTTGCATTTCACCGCGCACTTGAGGGAACAGTCCTTCCCGTAGCAGCAAGGCTTGGCCGGCTTCAAGGGAGGAGGCGGCATTTTCATATTGCCGTTGTTGCCATTGTTCTCGCCCCATCTCTAGGTAGGCCACAGCAACGGTGAGAACAATATCTGACTCGAAGATGGGATCGCTAACCGCCGCAGAGTCGGGGAGTCGTCCAGATAGATGAGGCCGACCGAGTTTGAGAACTAGATCATATTCTCCTAGTTCTAAGAGAATCGCCAGGGCCCCGACGAGTTGCTGGGGTTCGATTTCTAGGCTCGGACTTTGCGTTGGACGTGGCGGGGCGATGGGGGTCATGCCATTGCGATCGCCCTGGGAGGAGCCACTCAACTCCTCTGGGGCTGAGCTTAGGCTATCTGCGTCATCCCCGAGGTCGGTTTCCTCGTAGGTTTTGCTGAGAAATAGGCTATCGTAGCGGGCGCGACTCTCGACGTCCCCCAGCACGGTGTAGGCTTCGTCAATGAGTTGTTTGCGCCCTTCAACGGCCGTCTCGGAATATTCCCGACGCGGCAACTGTCGCGAGCGATCGCGATAGGATTGCTGGATTTGCTCGGCGGTTGCCTGAATGGGCAAGCCCAAAATACGGTAGTAGTCGAGTGGAATTAGCACGATGCTCCACTTCCCCCAAGGTCACATCTTTAAGGATTTCATCAGGCAATGAGGGCGGCCTCACCCACAGATTAACCTATCCTATCTGAAGATTTAAACGTTACTGCATTTTCGATCACTTTTCTTGTTTGTCCCATTGTGATCTAGAATGAGGCTCTCGACAGGCATTAACTTTTGTTAAGTCGTTGTTTACAATGCTGCGATCGCCCAGATTACTCTATGTTTACGCAACACCGAACCCTGTCCCAACC
>SMDP01000077.1:13275-18856 GCA_012911965.1 Geitlerinema sp. P-1104 | reverse complement strand
TAGCTTAAGAGTGCTTAAGCTGTTGTAACAGTTGCCCCGCCGTCAGTTGAGTCTCAACATCCATCGGGGTACTCGGAGGGAGCGATCGCAGAATTTTAACGGCGCTGCTTTCCATATGTTGGGCCCGTCGCAGATCCCCCTCTAAGCGGTAGATTTGCGCCAGTTCCAAATAGGCTAAGGGCATTTTAGGGGCCAGATAGACAATTTTCTTCAACACCTGTTTGGCCCGGTTAATATTGCCCTGGGCTTCATAGAGATGGGCCAGCAGATAATGGGGGCCAACAGCTAATGAGTCAATCTCCAGAGCTTGTAAGCAATAATAGACCGCCTTTTGATACTCTCCGAGATTGGCATAAGCGCGGGCAATCAGCAAGTAGGTCTCCACATGACGGGGAGTCTGAGACAGGGCCCGTTCCGCTGTCTGGATAGCTTGGCGGTAGGCTGAAGCTTCAAAATGGCGTTGGGCCTGCCGCCAATGGGGATTCTCGACCTCCAAGCTACCCCGTGACTCTACCAGGGGCATTACAGGGCGGGTCAGGGGTTTGATTGGTAGGGGACTCGACGGCCGGGGTAGAACCGGTAGAGGCGCCGCTGGAGGTGGGGCTGGACAATCCCTAGGGGGTATCTGAGTCCGACTTGAGAGCAACCCTTGACCCTCTAGGCGATCGCAACGTTGGTAGACCACCGATTGCGGGAAGAGTTGACTGTGGAAGCGATGACTCCCGGAACTTTGTAATTCCGCATGGGCGGCAATTAGATAGCCCCCCATACCTAAGCTGTGATAGAACTTGTCTAAGACCTGTTGAATGGCCGCCTGCTCAAAATAGATAAAGACATTGCGGCAGAGGATTAAGTCCAGGTCATAGAGATTGAGATTAACATCCGGAAAGGCATCACTGACCAGATTCAGGCGCTTAAAGGTCACCAAGCGGCGAATCTCTGGGTTCAGGAGGTAGCGATCGCCCTGTCGTTGGAAATACTGACGTTGAATCGACGCATCCACCTGACGAAACGACCAGGCGCTATAGTCCCCTCGTCGGGCTTGAGCTAAACTTTCGTCATTGATATCTGTTCCCACAATATGTAAGTCCCAGCGATCGCGATCGCTCAGTAACTCCGAGATCACCATCGCCACCGAATAGGGTTCTTCACCTGAAGCACAAGCCGCACTCCAAATCTTCAACTGAGGACGTTGTCCCTCTTGAGCGGCGATATTACGCTTTTTGACCAAAATTTCCGGCAACAGACGCGATCGCAGCAACTCAAACTGGCCGCGATCACGAAAAAAATAACTCTCCGTCACCACCAGACAACGGATCAGGGCCTTCCACTCTCGCCGACTCGCGCTCGTCTGGCGATCAACCGTTAAGGGATTCTCAACCCCAAGCCGCAGTAGGTCATAATACTGCGAGGGAGATGAGAGTCCTAATTTCAACAGCCGTTGTTCTAATTTTTTGCACAAATTGCGCTCGTCTTGAGGGCGAATGAGTAATCCCGTATGACGTGCAATTAACCTAGAGAAACGTTGAACCCAGTCAGCGTTGAACATTCAGAACTTGGTTTCAGCCAATAAATTGGGGGCAGGGAGTTGGACCGAACCTCTCCGGGAATCGCCCTAGGTCAACCCCTTATAGGGATTCCCAACAACGGCGGCCCTCCTCCTAGCCTAACCCAGATTTTCCCCCTTATCGCCGTGATCCCCCGGCGATCGAACGAACAACGCTATCATAGAAAGGGAAAAGTTAAGTTATGTTAAGAAAATTGACTGCGACGTTCGAGTATCCCGATCGCGCCGATACCTGCCGAACTTGGAACGCCCTCGATCTAATTTGGCAAGGGGGAGAAGACGCGGTTCGTAATGGCTTACCCCACCAGCAACTCGCCCCCGCCTGGCAAATGTTACTTCTCGGGGATGGCTCCCCCACCCGTCACCTACGCCTCCTCACCGGCGAACCCACAGAAGTCGATGTCATTGATATGTCAGCCATCGGCACAGACGGAGACTGCGCCCCCGATCTCATCAAAGCCGTTCCCAGTCCCCGACTGCGGCGACAAGTTTGGCTACGCACCGCCTCCGGGCAACGACTGGCCTACGCCACCTCCTGGTGGGAAGCCAGTCACATCGACGACTACCTACAAAACCGGTCCCTCCCCATCTGGGAAAACCTCTCCCGCATCCATGCCGAACTCTATCGCGACGTGCGAGGCATTTATTACGGGCATTCCCAGCCCCTAGAACAAGCCTTTAACCAATCCGGACCCTTTTGGGGTCGTCACTACCTATTTTGGCATCACGGCCAGCCTCTAACCCTCATCTATGAAGTTTTTTCCCCCTATCTCCAAAACTATTTAGGACCGATGGGGGGGAAGGCAACAGGAGGGAAGGCAATAGGCAATAGGCAATAGGCAGTAGAAAAACTGCCTTCTTCCCCCTACTGCCTGCTGCCTACTGCCTGCTTTTGCCCCTACAAGCCCGAACGCATCCCTAGGTCGCTGCTAAGAGTTGCCGGAGATGAGACTCAGCCGCCGCCAGTTCTCCCTCCGTGGGTTCCGTTTGTGTCCAAGTTTGCCGTTGGTGCAATAAATCGCACCAACCTTGTAACTCTGGGAACTTCGGTAAAAGATGGCCTAAACGGGGCAGCCAAGGAATCACCGTACCCGCCACAATATCCGCCATACTCAGGGCTGCTCCCCCAAAATAGGGTCGTCCCTGTAACGTCTCTTCAAAGACCCGTAGCACCTCATCTAGGGACTCATGCACCCCCATTAGCGCCGATGAATCCAGGCGTATTTCCCCAAACTCATGACGCATTAGCGGCATCAGTCGCGGTAACAACTCATTTACCGTCAACATCTCAATCATCCGTACCGTCGCCAATGCTTTCGGTTCTCGGGGTAACAAGGGAGGATAGGGGGCGATCGCCTCGATATAGTCAAGAATCGCCAACGATTCGAACACCGTGAACTCCCCATCCACCAACACCGGAACCTGGCCAAAGGGGTTCACCTGCAGGAACTGAGGCGATCGCTGATCCCCATCGAGTTTCAGGGCCACCAACTCAAAAGAAATCCCTTTTTCCAGCAGGGCAATCCAAACCCGCCGCGCATTCCAAGACACCGGGTTATAGTACAGGCGCAACACCATCCCCCCCGTATCATCCGCATCATCCTGTTCCGAGGGCGTAATGACTCCCTGAATCGTCCCATCGGGGAGAATCGCCTCACTCAAATTCGCCTCCTCAAGATTCGCCAAACTCAGATCCGCCCGTAACAAATTGGCATGACTGAGATTAGCCCCACTCAAATCCGCCCGAGTCAGAATCGCGCCGCGCAAATCCGCCCCCCGTAAATCCGCCCCACTCAAATCCACCCAACTCAAATCCGCCCCCCGTAAATCCGCGCGGCTGAGATTCGCTTGATTGAGAATCGCCTCACTTAAATCAATCCCATGCAAAATCGTATTGTGTAAATCCGCCCCACTCAGACGAACCTGCTCAAACTCCCGTTCCCCAGCCTTGTAGCGTTTCAGAAGTTCATCCGTCGTGCGTAGTTCTCCGTCGCGTCCTGTCATAATGATGATATAAGTGCGTCTAAAACCATGAAGGGGTCGAAGAGCCGGCGGCGATCGCCCCCAAACTCCTCAAGCTCATTTTGCCATGATCTCAGCAGGCCGATTTCCCACAGCCCCAGCAACGCACTAAAATATGTAAAGCAATCGGTCACACCACCGGTTCCGCGTCCCCATCCTAAACTCTGCCAATCCAACACCTAAACACCTATATGACCGACGTACCCGTTTCCCGCATCCGCAACTTCTCCATCATCGCCCACATCGACCACGGTAAATCCACCCTGGCCGATCGGCTGCTGTCCTACACCGGAACCGTAGAACAGCGGAAAATGAAAGAACAGTTCCTGGACAACATGGACTTGGAACGGGAACGGGGCATCACCATTAAACTTCAGGCGGCCCGTATGAACTACACCGCCAAAGATGGTCAAAGCTACGTCCTCAACCTCATCGACACCCCCGGCCATGTCGACTTCTCCTACGAAGTCTCCCGGTCCCTCGCCGCCTGTGAAGGGGCCTTACTCGTGGTAGATGCCTCCCAGGGTGTCGAAGCCCAAACCCTGGCGAACGTCTATCTCGCCCTAGAAAACGACCTAGAAATCATCCCCGTTCTCAACAAAATTGACCTCCCCGGCGCCGAACCCGATCGCGTCATCGAAGAAATCGAAGAAGTCGTCGGCCTCGACTGTTCCGAAGCCATCCACGCCTCCGCCAAAGAAGGCATTGGCATCCCCGAAATCCTCGAATACCTGGTTCATCAAGTGCCGCCGCCTCAAGATACCGTCGACGAACCCCTGCGGGCCTTGATTTTTGACAGTTACTACGACCCCTATCGCGGCGTCATCGTCTATTTCCGCATCATGGACGGAACCCTTAACCAGGGCGATCGCGTCCGCTTCATGGCCTCAAAAAAAGAATTTGACCTCGACGAAATCGGGATTCTCTGCCCCACCCAACACCAAGTCGACAGCCTCCACGCCGGAGAAGTCGGCTATCTATCCGCCGCCATCAAAGCCGTCGAAGATGCCCGCGTCGGCGATACCATCACCCTCGCCAAAGCCCCCGCCGCCAGTCCCCTCCCCGGCTACACCGAAGCCAAACCCATGGTCTTCTGTGGCCTCTTCCCCACCGACTCTGACCAATTTGAAGACCTACGGGACGCCCTCGAAAAACTCAAACTCAACGACGCCTCCCTCAACTACGAACCCGAAACCTCCAGCGCCATGGGATTCGGCTTCCGTTGCGGCTTCCTCGGCCTCCTGCACATGGAAATTATCCAGGAACGCCTCGAACGGGAATATAACCTCGATTTAATCACCACCGCCCCCTCCGTGGTCTACCACGTCACCACCACCGACGGCGACATCATCAACATCGACAACCCCAGTCTCATGCCCGATCCCGTCCAGCGGGAGAAAATCGAAGAACCCTATGTTCAGGTGGACTTGATTACCCCCGAAGAGTACGTCGGGACCCTCATGGAACTCTGCCAAGGTCGTCGCGGCGAGTTCAAGAACATGAAATATCTCACCCCCACCCGCACCACCCTAATTTACGAATTACCCCTCGCCGAAGTCGTGACCGACTTTTTCGATCAAGTCAAATCGCGATCGCGCGGGTACGCCAGCATGGAATATCAAATGATTGGCTACCGTGAAAACGACCTAGTACGTCTCGATGTCATGGTCAACAGCGATCCCGTCGACGCCCTAGCCGTCATCGTCCACCGAGACAAAGCCTATCCCGTCGGTCGGGCCTTAGTCGAAAAACTCAAAGAGTTGATTCCCCGCCATCAATTCAAAGTTCCCCTACAAGCCTCCATCGGCAGTCGCATCATCGCCAGCGAACGCATCCCCGCCCTCCGCAAAGACGTATTAGCCAAATGCTACGGCGGCGACATTTCCCGCAAGAAGAAACTCTTGAAGAAACAAGCCAAAGGCAAGAAACGCATGAAAGCGATCGGCACCGTAGACGTTCCCCAAGAAGCCTTCATGGCCATGCTCAAACTCT
>SMDP01000077.1:8962-12415 GCA_012911965.1 Geitlerinema sp. P-1104 | reverse complement strand
AGGAACTCAACAAAGCCTTTTAGGGCGATCGCCAGCCGACTTACGGCAATTCCACCGCAGCCATTACCAACCCCAAAACCTAACCATCGCCGTCGTCGGAGGTATCTCCGAACTCGAAGCCCTCGATCGCATCGATCACTGTTTCCAAAACTTCTTCCCCAACCCCGGCTGTCCCCAAGCCAAAATCACCCCCGAACCGCCCATTCGCGGTATACGGCGGCGGGAACTGGCCTTTCCACGCCTAGAATTAGCCCGCCTCAACCTAACCTGGACCGGTCCCGGCATCGACCATCTTCAGGATGCCTATGGCTTAGATCTCCTCTCCATGATTCTTGCCAGTGGTCGTTCCTCACGCCTCGTACGGGAACTACGAGAACAGCGTCAATGGGTTCAAGGCATCACCAGCTACTTCTCCCTACAACGGGACTCCAGCCTCTTTACCATCAGTGCTTGGCTAGAACCCCGCTTCCTAGATGCCGTCGAACAAGCCAGTCTGCACCAAATCCACCAGCTACGAGAAACCGCCGTCACTCCCCTAGAACTGGCCCGGGCCCAACGGCAACTCTGCAACGACTACGCCTTTTCCACCGAAACCCCAGCCCAACTAGCGGGCCTCTATGGCTACTATCAAACCCTTAGCCGTGCCGACATCGCCACCCAGTATCCCCAACGAATTCAGTCCCTCAAACCCGACAACCTGCGTCAAATCGCTCGACAGTATCTCAGCCTACAAGACTATGTTGTCACCATCGGCGTTAACGAAGAGTGATAGCCTAGATGGGGTTTGATTGTTGCGAACTGTTTACCTTCCGGCCTCCCCGAATTTATGTCTCCACACCGCGTCGTTCTCAATAACGGGATTACCGTCATCCTGGTGGAAAATCCCACCGCCGACATCATGACAGCTCGTTTTTTTATCAAAACCGGGACTCGCTGTGAACCCCCCCATCTCTTTGGACTCTCCCATCTGCTAGCCTCCGTGATGACCAAGGGAACCGCCAGCCTCTCCTCAATGGAGATTGCCGAAAAGGTCGAATCCGTAGGGGCCAGTGTCGGGGCCGAAACCACCAACGACTACTTTCTCTTTAGTCTCAAGACCGTTTCAGCGGACTTTGAGGAAATTCTGAATCTCAGTGCCGAACTCTTGCGATCGCCCACCCTTCCAGAAACCGAAGTCGAACTCGAAAAACGTCTCGCCCTGCAAGCCATTCGCGCCCAGAAAGAACAACCCTTCGCCATCGCCTTCTCCCAACTGCGCGAAGCCATGTATCGAGATCATCCCTATGCCGTCTCCACCCTCGGCTTAGAGAGTACCGTCGCCGGCTTAACCCGTTTAGACCTAGAGAACTTCCATCGCACCTATTTTCGCCCCGACAATCTCGTCATTAGTCTCGTCGGCTGTTGGCCCGTCGATCAAGCCATCGCCGCCCTAGAAGCCGCCTTCGGCGATTGGCAAGCCCCACCCCTCCCCATTCCCCAAATCGACCTCCCCCGCCTCACCCCCCAGCCCACCATTCGTAAAACCCCTCAAGAGACCCAACAGTCCATCGTCATGTTGGGCTATCTCGCCCCCTCCGTTTTTCTCAAAGAGGGTCATCTCGTCCCCCCAGAATACGCCGCCCTCAAACTCCTCAACACCTATCTCGGCAATGGTCTCTCCAGTCGCCTATTCGTCGAACTGCGAGAAAAACGAGGCTTAGCCTACGACGTCTCCGCCTTTTATCCCACAAGGCTTGACAAATCGCAGTTTGTCGTGTATATGGGAACAGCCCCTCAAAACACCGCGATCGCCATCCAAGGCCTACGAGTCGAAGTCGAGCGTTTAACCGCCTTATACCTGCACAACGACGAACTACAAACCGCCAAAAACAAGCTATTAGGTCAATATGCCCTCGGCAAACAGACCAACTCTCAAATCGCCCAAATTCTCGGCTGGTACGAAACCCTAGGTCTAGGAGTCGAGTTTGACGAAATGTTCCCCGAAGCCATCGCCCAAGTCACCGCCGAAGAAGCCCGACGAGTCGCCAGCCGCTACTTCACCGAACCCTACATCAGCCTCGTCGGTCCCACCGCCGCCCTCAACAGCGCCCTCCCCTCCCCCGTCTCCTAACCCCGACTGCCTAGGGCGACCACAAGGGTACGCCCCTACCTCTTTTCTGGGCGACCACAAGGATACGCCCCTACCTCTTTTCTGGGCGACCACAAGGGTACGCCCCTACTCTGTGACCTCTGTGACTCTGTGGTTCCCCCCTTCCCCCCATGCCCGACTTCCTCATCATTGGCGCCCAAAAAAGCGGAACCACCTCCGCCCTACATTACCTCAGTCAACATCCCCAAATTCAAGTTGCACCTCAAAAAGAAGTGCATTACTTTGACCTCAACTACCACCAGGGACTGTCCTGGTATCAGCAGCAATTCCCCAACCCAACCCCAGCCATCCTAAAAGGCGAAGCCAGTCCCTACTATATCTTTCATCCCGACGTTCCCCGTCGCGTCGCCACCGACTTCCCCCACATGAAACTCATTGCCCTCCTCCGCAACCCCGTTGAGCGGGCCATCTCCCACTACCACCATGCCATCAAACAGGGCCTCGAAACCCTCCCCCTAGAAGACGCCATCGCCCAGGAACCCATCCGCCTCGCCGGAGAAGCCCAGAAACTGCAAGACAACCCCAACTATCACAGCTACGCCTACCAACACCACAGCTATCTGACACGGGGCTATTACCTCCAGCAACTGCAATGCTGGTGGGCCCACTTCCCCAAACCCCAGCTACTGATTCTCCATAGTGCCGACCTCTATCAGCAACCCCAAGCCACCCTAAACCGGATGCTAACGTTTCTCAACCTACCCGAATTGCCCCTAACCGACTTTCCCACTCTCAACAGCGGGAACTATTCTCACGTCAGTGAGTCTATCCAACAGCAGTTACGGGAGAGATTTCGACCCCATAACCAGCGCCTATTTGCCGCCCTAAACCAAAACTGGGGTTGGTGAAAACTGTAGCCTATTACCGAAACGATGCGTTCCGGCAAGTTTGAAGCGATGGGTCTAGGTCATAAACCGAACCGATGCCGGGACGCATCCTACCTATTGCCTGTTCCCTGTTCCCTGTTCCCTGTTCCCTCCCCCCTCTTGCCTCTTGCCTATCGCCTATCGTACTCTGGATGAACGCCCAGGGAAACTGTACCGAAATGGTTGCGCCCCAGCCGTAAATCCTAAACAACACCCGGTCATCGGAAGTCTTTAACAGCAGTTGCAATGCGTGTCCTATTCCTCCATCCGAACTTTCCCGCCCAGTTCCGCCATGTCGCCACAATTCTGGGGCGAGATCCCAATAATCAGGTCGTCTTTGGCACCAAAAACGAACGCCCGGAATGGAAAATTCCCGGCGTTAAAAAAGCCCTGTTTAACCCCAGTCGCGACCCCCGACCCGAAACCCATCACTATGTT
>SMDP01000077.1:4707-8063 GCA_012911965.1 Geitlerinema sp. P-1104 | reverse complement strand
GGAACATCCGACTCGCATGGCCCATATTCGTGAGAATGCGCGTAAGACGGTGTTGGAAAATTACGCCCACTCGGTTCTCCTCCCTCGTCATATTGAGTTGATGAAAGAGGTGGCCCAAGGCAAGTTACCGGAACCACAACCCATCGCCTCGATTCCTGAACGCAGCTTAGTTACCAGTGGTTAGGAATGGATTACAGACGAATTGTAGAGACTAATTCTAAGGCTTGATTGTAGAGAGTCGTCAAACCAAAACGGAGACGTTCACAGGAGGAACAAGATAGGGGATGAGTGTTAGTGTAGCGACGGCGATCGCGTCCCATCGGACGGGAGAGGTGGAACGTGCGGAACAGTTATATCGGCAAGTCTTAGCAGAGAACCCCCAGGAGGCGGCGGCCTTACATGGCTTGGGGATGATTGCTTATCAACAGCAACAGTACGATCGCGCCATCGACCAGATTGACCAGGCGATCGCCCTCGATCAGAGTCATGCTGCCTATTACAATACCCTGGGCATGGCCTATCGCGGTCAGGGAAATCTCGATAAAAGTCTGGCCGCCTATCGTCAGGGACTGCTGTTAGACCCCAACAGTGATGCCCTCCAAGGCAATTTTACCCGGGCTTGGCTAGAGTATATCGATCGCGATCGCCCCGCCGCCCTCAATCACCTGGTTCAACTCGGACGGGCCTATCATCGCCTGGGGGACTTCTCCCAGGCGAAACAACTCTATGAACGAGTCTTAGAGTATGATGCCGATCAGGCCGATGCCTTGCAGGGACTGGGAACTCTCGCCTATCAACAGCAAGATCACCCGCAAGCGATTACCCTCTTACAACGGGCGATCGCCCTCAATCCCAACGCCGCCAGTTATCATCACAACCTCGGGGCCGTCTATCAGGCCCAAGGCCAACTCGCCAACGCCACCGCCGCCTACCGACGGGCCGTTGAACTCAACGCCAACTTAGAGGCCCCCCGGAAACAACTCAACCAGCTTCTCGAACATCTGCGTCAGAAAGACGTAGAAACCTGGAAGCAAGAAATGTTTAAATTGGCCCAATGTTTCCAGGACCAAGAGAACTATCAGCAAGCGGTATTTCTCTACAAAAAAATCCTAGAAATTGATAGTCAATCGGCGGTTGCCCATTACAAACTTGGGCGGATTGCCTATCACCATCACCAAAGCTATCAAGCCATGGTGGATTTAGAAAAGGCAGTCAAACTCGCCCCCAACAATGCCGAATACCATCATGGATTTGGCTTAGCCTGCCTCCAGCATAGCGTGCCACAGATGGCCCTGGATGAATTTAAAAAAGCCTTAGAACTTGACCCCGAAAACCAAGACTATCAACAGCAATTTAACGAAACCATTGAGTATTTTCTCTCCTATTACCACGAATGCGCTCAATGGCATTATAACCTAGAAGAATATCAAGAAGTCGCCAACATTGACTTCCAAGCCGGCAACTTTATTAAAGAAAAAACCGGTCGTTTGCAAACCGCCCAACGCTACTATCATCGGGCCCTAGACTTGCATCCTGACTTCGCCGAAGTGCATCTCACCCTGGCAGAAATTTACTTAGAAGAGAAGAACTTTAGCCAAGCCATCATCGCCGCTCGTAAAGCCATTCAGGGCAAGCCTGACTATGCCGAAGCCTATAAAGCCTTGGGAAATGGCTTATTAGGGCAAAAGAACGGCAACGCCGCCATGAACGCCTACCAGCGGGCGATCGCCATCAAACCCGACTTCGCCGAAGTCTACTCCAACGTCGCCAGCATTTACTTCTTCCAAAACCAAAACCACGAAGCCCTACAACTCTATCAAAAAGCCCTTTCCTATAACCAAGAACTCCCCGGGATTCATTGGAATCTTGGCAAAGTTTACGAACGGATGGGAAAAGTTGATGAAACCATCCAATGTTGGCAACGGGCCTTAGAACTAGACCCCAACTTTGGCGGTGGTATCTCCTATCAGCATTTAGGGGGCAAATACCACGCCAAAGGTCAGAAAGAAGAAGCCGTTAAACTCTTTCACAAAGCCATCGAACTCCAGCCCGATTTAACCGAATCCTACTGGGCCCTCTGTGAAGTCTATAACACCAAAAACCAAGCCGCCGCTCGGGCCGTTTCCCTGAAATTCTGTGAGAACGTCACCGGGAAAGACTACATTATGGCCCTATTAGCGGCCATGAAATCTCACCTAAACTCAGGAGTGAGTGAGGTGGCGATCGCCAAATTCAACGAAGTCGAACCCCTCATCTACGAGGCGATTCAGCAATATCCCCTCACCTACAACGAGGTCGTGCGCCTCTATCTCAACCTGGCCTTTGATATGCCCCACGTCCGCGATGACGTGG
Organism: Geitlerinema sp. P-1104; assembly: GCA_012911965.1. Classification (GTDB taxonomy): domain Bacteria; phylum Cyanobacteriota; class Cyanobacteriia; order Cyanobacteriales; family Geitlerinemataceae; genus Sodalinema. The sequence continues at coordinate 5,711 of SMDP01000077.1, read as the reverse complement.
CCAAAAACGCCAAACTCTCCAAAACCCTAGCCCAACTCTATCTCAAATATCTCGAAGCCAAAGCCAACAGCGAGAAACACGCCGACATCCCCATTCGTCCTCGGCCCAATCCCGGCCATCCCCTGCGCATCGGCTTCCTCTCCAAACATTTCCGCCGTCACTCCGTCGGCTGGTTGAGTGTGGACATTATCGAGGCCCTGAGTCAAATCACCCCCCATATCTTCCTCTACGTCACCGGCGACATGGGCCGAGATGAACTCACCGAACGCTTCGAGAAAGCCGCCGAGAAATTTAGCCGCCCTCAGGGGGCCCAGGCCAAACTGATTTTGCAAGAAATTGCCCAGGATAACCTCGATGTCTTAGTGGATATGGACTCGGTGACGGTGATGCCCAATACCGAAGTCTTCTATAGCAGTCCGGCCCATGTCTGTCTCACCTGGCTAGGGTTCGATGCCCCCTATATTACCCCCAAAAACTACTATCTCGGCGATTGGCAAACCCATCCCGCCGGCGTTGAAGAACATTACATCGAACAAGTGGTGCGTCTCCCCGACTCCTTCGCCGCCACCGCCGGACTTCCCATTCGCAAAGTGGATCGGGAAATATTGCGCCGTTCCATGCGGGTGGCCCCCAATCAGGTGGCCTTTCTCTGTGTGGCCACGGGCAATAAGTTCTGTCCGGAGTTAGTCGAAGCCCAAATTAAGATTTTGGCCCAGGTTCCTGACAGTCTTCTCTTCTATAAAGGCCGGGTGGGAGATTTGTTGGCCATTGAAGAAATCTATAAAACTGAATGTCGCCGTCAGGGAGTTCGTACCAATCGTATCCGGGTTCTCCCCCGAACTCAGACGGAAGAGGAACATCGCCTGATTTATCAGTTTGCTGATGTCTTAATTGATTCCTACCCCTACAGTGGGGCAACCCACGTCGTTGAGGCCCTCTGGTTTAATATGCCGGTGGTGGCCTTGGTGTCGCAACAGTCCTTTGGCCGTCAGGCCTACTCCCTG
>SMDP01000077.1:0-4492 GCA_012911965.1 Geitlerinema sp. P-1104 | reverse complement strand
TGCTGGCTAGTCCCCTATCCGGATAGGAGTCCCCAGTCTTGTAAGGATAAGCGATACCTTTCGCATGATGACTGGTGATTATGGGGACTCACACTTTACTTGCACTTGCGGCCTTATTGGCCCCAGAGGGCAGTCTCGAACCGTCGGTGTTACCGATGCTGCCCTCGTTAGACAATCCATCCTTAGAAACCGCTGTTGACTCGAATCCGGCCGTAGACATGGCCATGGCCTCGCCTGAGATGAGTTACCCAGAATCTCAGCATCAGCCGCAATTTATGATGGCCGATGTCTCTGGAGTGGATAATTCCCGGCCGGCCAGTCTTTTCACTCAATATGTCACCTTATATCAGGCCCTGCTGATGACTCTGGCCTTGTCTCCCTTGGCCACCTTGGCCACCTTTGGGGTGATTCGTCATCGCATTTTGGAACGGTTGGTGGCCGATGTTCGCAGTAAGTTAGGGAAGTTGGGGGATTTGGAGAACCAGTTAGATCAATCGAGTCACAAGGCCGATCGCTTATTGGAGGAACTCGAACAACAGATTCTTCAGGCCCACCAGCAGGCGCGATCGCAGGTGGATGGGTTAACTCAGGAAATGGAAGTGCAGATGGATCAACTCCATCAAGTCGAACGCATCCGCAATGAATGTTTGCATCAGTTGCAGGTGGCGGTGTTAGAGGCCTATGAGGCTAAAGATCAGAAGCTGAGCGAAATTAATAAAATCAGCCCCCGCGCCATTCTACAGTCCATGAAGCCGGAGTTACGGCAAAAAATTGATCGGGTGTCTCAGCGACTGGCGGCGATTCAGGCGATTCAGGATGCCAATCGCATGGTACCAATCGCCCCTGGAGAGAACAGCGTTGGCACACTCAAACCCACCCCAGCCGCCAAGGATACCCCCAAAGCCTCCCCATCAAACGCCTCAAACTCCCCTAGGGCGATCGAACTCGCTCCCTTATCTCTGCCGGAGGGGGCCTCGGTGCAAGAGCGGTTAGTCTATTATGAGGCCCTGCTGACTCGTGAACCTCATCATCGTCAGGCTTGGTTGGATTATGCCGAAGCGTTACTGCAAAGCCAACGCTGGACCGATGCGATCGCCGCCTATAATGAAGCCATCTCCCTTGACAATCGGGATGCAGATACCTGGTTACGTCAGGGAACTCTACTCTACCGCACTGGCCGTTATGCCAATGCAGTGGAGAGTTTTGATAATGCCATTGAACATCAGAATCCTGAGGAAGCGGGGGGCCGCGATCGCCTGGTGGAAGCTTGGTTTGGCCGGGGAAACTGTTTCGGCCGCTTACAACGCTATCCCGAGGCGATTGAAAGTTACGATCGCACCTTGGAGTTGAACCCCGATAAATATGAAGCCTGGTATAACCGGGGCAATACTTTCAGTAAGCTGCAACGCCTCGATGAAGCCCTAGACAACTATGAACGGGCCCTGGAAATTCAACCCAAGAGTCCCGAAATTTGGCATAATCGCGGTGCAATTCTCAATCGGATGCAGAAATTTCCAGAGGCGATCGCCTCCTACCGCCAGGCGGTTAAGTTGCAACCGGATAAGTTTGAGGCTTGGTATAACTTGGGCAATGTCCTGAGTAATGTTAAACGCCATCAAGATGCGATCGCCGCCTATGAGAAAGCCGGAAACATCAATCCTAATCGCTATGAAGTGTGGTACAACCACGCGGCTATTCTGGTCAAACTCGAAGAGTACAATAGGGCGATCGCTTCTTACGAAAAAGTCACTCAACTCAAACCCAGTCATTTTGAATCTTGGTATAACCTAGGGATTTTACTCGAAAAACTCGAACGCTACGACCAAGCCCTCGACTGTTTTGATGCCGCCATTGAACTGCAACCCCAATCCTATCCAGCCTGGTATGCCAGCGGCACAACTCTACAAAAACTCCAGCGCCACGAAGAGGCTCTAAATGCCTATGAACGGGCCATTAAACTCAAGCCAGAACAATCTGAGGCTTGGTACAATCGCGGTCAACTCCTATCCCTATTAAACCAGCATCAAGAAGCCGTTGCTAGTCTTGGCAAAGCCTTTCAAATTCAGAATAGTATGCTACAAGCAACGGCCATGTAATTTGACGGTGAAATTGATATTTTTTGGGGAACTTTTCTTAAAACAGAGTTGTCAACCTGTATTAAGATGCACTATACTTAAAAAGGTAATGTGCATTCCCAAAAACCAAAAGAATCCACGGGTGTTTCTGCCTAAAACATACCTAAACCTGTGGAGGCTCAAATGGGCAATCTCATTATTGGAACATTAATTTCAGACCTGATTATTCCTGGGGGAAATATCCAGGGGGAACCCCTACCCGATTTATCAGGAGATGACATCATCGACGGCGTGGGTGGCGATAACGTCATTGCTGCCAGTGATGGTAACGATAGCGTTGTCGGCGGTTCTGGAAACGACCTGTTGTTCGGCAACCAAGGAGAGGACACCCTACGGGGTGGACCCGGAAACGATACCTTATATGGAGGACAAGGGAATGATGTCCTCTTTGGGGATTCTGGGAATAACTATCTCTCGGGCGATCGCGGCAACGATACCATTTTCGGTGGCAGTGGTAACGACTTTATCCTCGGAGGAGAAGGGGACGACTACCTCATGGCCGGTGATGGGGACAACACCATCGCCGGGGGAGAAGGAAACGACACCATCGAAGGGGGAAATGGCAGTGATTTACTCTTCGGCAACCAAGGAAATGATGTTATTCGCACCGGAGAAGGCAATAATACGGTCTATGGCGGTGCCGGAGATGACACCATTTTCGCCGGTCCCGGTAACAACTTCCTCTCGGGTGACTTAGGGGCCGATGTTCTCGTCGGGGGTGAGGGAGAAGATACCTTTGCCATGTCTCGCCGCAGTGCCGATCTCACCAGCGGCGGCGTCAATATCTCTGATGCCGATCGCATTCAGAACTTTTTCCGGGGTCGCGATCAGTTATTCCTGGATGGCTTACCCTTTGCCGATGTCAGCATCGAAGTCGAGGGCGGCAACTCCATTATCAAAGACACGGTCACTAACCAGTTCCTCGCGGTGGTTGAAGGGGTGTCTGACCTTGATGCGACAGACTTCTCCAGTGAGATTGCCGATCCTGAACCACCACGAACCTTCGAGTTTGTGGATGAAAATGGGGAACCCATCAACCTCTACCAATTTGACCAGGCTGAAGGAGGAAGTACCGCTGGTGACTTAGTTCCCCGCAGCATCTTCGTCAAACGCAGTGGAACCACTGGGGAAGACAACCTCTTGTTCAACAAAATCCCCGCCACCGCCTTTGAAGGGGTGGACTATCAAAGTCCCGGTTCTGAGGTGGAGTTACTTAACGGACAACGGCTGGTTAGCTTTGCTGATGGACAAGGAACTGCTGCCTTTGACATCAATCTCATTAACGAAGTCCTAGGAACTGATGCTGTTGAAGGGGGCGATCGGTTCTTCTCCTTACAACTGAAGAAAGACACCGTTGTTGTCGATAACGTCAACTTCCTGATTCGTCGTCAACCGGCTGATGCACCTCTCGGTGGTGGCTTTACGTTTACGAAAGAGGATAAAGAGATTGAAGGTGGTTCGACAGATGGGGCTGCTGAGGGAGTCCTTGGTGTCACCGGAAACCCTGACTTCATCCGTTTTACAATCTTCCGCAACAACGCCGATGTCGAAGCCAGCGTTGATGTAATTACAAGTCCTGGAACCGATGCGGCCACTGCTGCCAATGCCGTCACCGATATCTCCGAACTCGGGACAAACCCAGGAGAGGGCGACTTCAAACAATTTACACAAACCGTTACCTTTGGCGTCAATGAACTTTCCCGTTCATTTGAAGTCCCTGTTAGCTTTGACGATCTGGGTTCCTCTATCATGCGGGTTGCCCTCCAGGGAGACCAACTGGGTGCTTTTCCCACCGCAGACGTCGATATCTTCTAAGGATTCTGACTACATCCTCAACTTCAACCTCATCTCAACACCCCGACTGGGGTGTTTTTTTTGCCTCCCACCCCCTCCTCCAACCTCTGTGACCTCGGGCAACCACAAGGGATTGCCCCTACGTAGTTGCCTCCTCCCCCTTGACATGAAAAATCCATTTCGCTATAATAGAAACATAAATAAAGCTTCACCCCTCAATACAAAGCGCACCAAAATTTTGATTGAGGTTGGCAAGGCTTCGCGGCCCCGGTGCGGGCCGCGCAAAGCCAAACATCTAAGCAGCGCAATTTTATTTTCGATTGCCGTACAGAAATCAGACACAAAAACTGGGGGCATCGCACCCCCAGTCCAAGCAACCACAAGAGGGCAACCACAAGGGATTGCCCCTAGGGAGGGCAACCACAAGGGATTGCCCCTAGGGAGGGCAACCACAAGGGATTGCCCCTAGGGAGGGCAACCACAAGGGATTGCCCCTAGGGAGGGCAACCACAAGGGATTGCCCCTACGCATCCTCAACCGGATGACGTTCCTTAATCAAGCGA
>SMDP01000076.1 GCA_012911965.1 Geitlerinema sp. P-1104 | reverse complement strand
GCTTTAAGCGGACTTCTTATTTGGGCGACCTTCAAAGGGTTGTAAACCACTGTCAGGATACTCATCTTTGCTGGGGGCAAAAATGCGTAAGAAGCCTTCTGAAACGTACTGTGCTGCGTCTTTCGTCCATTTCCAGAGTTTCATAATTTCGACCCCGTGTGACAACAAGTTTGAATTCTTGAGGTAGCTAAGTACCTCTTCTACCTATTAGGATAGCGAAGATTGCTGGCAACATTCAAGGTTGTAATATTTATTTGAATTTAGTATTAGTCTGAAACATTTAACCCGCCCGAAACTAGGGAGATGGGGGACTCGAACAGACTCGAGTTCCCCCGTCAGCTTGTGGGGGCGAATTTCCCTAAACTAACTGCAACTGGGGATAGCCAGCCAGTAAGTCATCGGCTGTAAGCGTGTCTCCCGGGGCTTGGGGAGTCCAAAGCACTTCCACCGCCAGGAGTTGTTCGGCGCCCACGCCACCGAGGTCTCGCAGGGCCTGGTTTAAGCTTTCGGCATCTTGAATCGCCGGCAGCTTCAGTTTGCCCTGAACCCCGACTAAAACGGTCACGACAATATACTCACTGATACCATCAGACTGCGTGAGGGCCCCTGACTCGGATTCTCCAGGAAGAGATTTATCGCCCGCTTGTTTGAGTTGATTATCGTAGTTGCTGAGGGTTTCCTCAGAGAACTTACTCCGCTCAGACAACGACCAACGGTTAAATTGAGCCTCTGCGTTGTTGAGGCGGGTTTGTTCCGTCTCAGAACTGGCGTAGGCGAAGTATTCCGGGTGACGTAAGAGAGCTAAAGTGGACTCTTGCAGCACCTGAGCGCGACCTTGGCCAGATTCGGTGTTGGCCGTCAGGGCGATGCGATCGAGATCGGTTTGTAACTCTCGGGCCTGGGCCAGAAGGCCAACTTGTAGCTTAGCCACAGAAACCGCAGGGTTAAGGCTTTGGGGTTCGCCGCCTTCACCCTCTCCCATCGAACCTCGGAAACTGCGCACCAGGAAGTTAGCCAGGGAGATGATAATCAGGATCGAAAACAAGCCCCCAAAGCCACCGCCAAAGCCAAAGAAGGGAATTAGGAAGGGAAACCCAAAACCGCCACCATAGCCTCGATTGGGAGCATAAGATCGGCTAGGGGAGCTATAGGAGCGACTGGGCGCACGGAAAGACCCCCCTCCCATCCGTCCCCCACTGCGGGCGGCTAGAGCGCCGTCAGCTTGGGAAAAGAAGAGAATGGCGATGACGCCAACGAGGAAAATAGATTTTAAAATTGGTTTGAGTTTGCTTAGTCTGGTGTGACCCATAAAACCTCTGATGTGTGTGTATTTTGGGTGGCGGACTGGATCTAGGCTATCCGGGACCCGCCGGGAATCTTAGGATTGTTTAGTTTGCCTTCGGGTTTCTGTTACAGAGTATTGCGCTGTTAGTACTAATGTATCGTTTTTCAGCGGCAGGCTGGGGTCACTCTTGGGGGGATAACCCCACTAACTCCCGTAGTTGGGCTTCTGAGAGTTGCGGGATTCCCAAGTCTTCGGCTTTGGCTTGTTTGGAACCGGGATTCTCTCCAACGACAACATAATTGGTTTTGGAACTGACGGACCCCGTTACTTTGCCCCCAGCCTCTTCAATGAGGGTTTTCGCCTGCGTCCGGCTAAGGGTGGGCAGGGTTCCGGTCAGGACGACGGTTTGACCGGCGAGGGGTTGTGGCGACTCAGGGGCGGTTTCGACTTGGGGATGACTCTCTAGGGAAACGCCCACCTCTTGCAGTTGCTGAATTAGGTCTTGATTGGCCCTGAGTTGGAACCACTCGGCGATCGCCCCGGCAATTTCTGGACCAATTCCTTTAATCTCAGCGATTTCATCGGGACGGGCTTGGGCTAATTCCTTTACAGTGGGGAAGGCTTGAGCCAAGGTTTGAGCATTCACCGCCCCCACATGGCGAATCCCGAGGCCATAGAGAACCCGTGACCAGGGTTGGTGTTTGGAGTGCTGAATCGACTCGACGAGCTTCGTGGCAGATTTATGTCCGAGGCGCTCTAAATGGCTTAAGTCTTCTGCCCGTAGGCGATAGAGGTCAGCTAGGGAGTTGAGGAAGCGGCGATCGCACAGTTGAGCAATTAGTTTGTCGCCTAAGCCATCAATATCTAAGGCCCCGCGACTGCCCCAATGTTTCAGCGCCCCCCGCAAAATCGCCGGACATGAGCGGTTCACACAGCGCATTACCGCCTCGTCTTGGGGCTTGAAAAGGGGTTGTTGGCACTCGGGACAGTGATTTGGCATTTTGACCGCTTCTGCCCCCTCAGGACGCAATTTTGGCAGAACTCGCACCACTTCCGGGATGATTTCCCCGGCTTTACGCACCACGACGGTATCCCCATGATGTAAGTCTAATTCCCGTAGGCGATCGCCGTTGTGGAGACTGGCCCGGGAGACGGTGGTTCCGGCGAGTTGAATGGGTTTGAGGTTGGCCACCGGGGTCACGGCCCCCGTGCGCCCCACTTGGAAACTGACGGATTCCACCGTGGTGGGGACTTCCTCAGCGGGATATTTGAGGGCGATCGCCCAGCGGGGGGCTTTTTGAGTAAAGCCAAGGCGTTGTTGCAGGGCGATGTCATTGAGTTTCACCACCACGCCATCGGTCAAGTAAGGGAGATCTCGCCGCTGTTGCTCCCACTGCTCATAGTAGGCATTAATCTCCTCAATACTGCGAGCCAGTTGGCGGTGAGGATTCACCCGAAAGCCAAAGTCTTGTAGCTGTTGTAAAGCGTCTTGGTGAGTGCGAAAGGGGCGATCGCCCTCGTCACTCGGACAGTACAGGGTATAGGCGAAAAACCGAAGCTGGCGCTGGGCGACAATTTGCGGATCGAGTTGTCGGAGGGTTCCCGCCGCTGCATTGCGAGGATTAGCGAAAGGCGATTCCTGGTTTTGCTGACGTTCCTGGTTCAAACGCTCAAAGGTATCCAGGGGGAGGAAGGCTTCACCGCGCACTTCTACCCGAGGCGGAATCCTCTCCCCCTGAAGTCGCAGGGGAATCGAACGAATCGTTTTCACATTCGGGGTAATCTCTTCCCCGGTTTCCCCATCCCCTCGGGTGAGGCCGCGCACCAGCAGTCCTTCCTCATAGGTTAGAGCCAGAGCCGAACCGTCGATTTTTAGTTCACAAATATACTCGGGAGTAATCGGCTGCTCCAGACGAGTTTGCCAGCGATCTTGCCATTTGGCGAACTCCTCAAGGGTGAAGGCGTTATCCAGGCTATAGAGAGGGATATTGTGGGGAACTGAGGTAAATTGGGTGGCGGGTTTGTCTCCGACGCGCTGGGTGGGACTATCCGGCGCGATGAGTTGTGGATACTCCTGTTCGATGGCTTGCAGTTCTCGGTAGAGGCGATCGTACACCTCATCTTCCATAATGGGAGCATCGAGAACGTAGTAGGCATGGGCCGCCTCTTGTAACTGTTGGCGGAGTTTCCGAGTCTGGTCCTGCAGTTGGGGGCTAGGTTGGCTCATCTTAAGTTCAGAGAAAGGCTCGACCGAATCAGGATACGTCACGTTAAACTAGGTCATTCTGGATTGCGATCGCCCATGACTTCCCCCGCCCTCAAACAGCGACTCATCCCCTATCTGTTTCTACTTCCGGCCGGAATACTCCTCATTTTAACGGTGTTTTTACCCGCCGCCCAGGCCTTCCTGCTTAGTTTCACCCGCTATGAGTATGATTTAACCCAACTTCCCCAATGGGTTGGTCTAGCTAACTTTCAACGACTCTGGCAAGATGCCATTTTCTGGCAGACTCTCGGGCAAACCCTCTTGTACCTCGTTTGTGTGGTTCCACTCCTGGTTAGCTTACCCCTGCTGCTGGCGATTTTGGTGAACCGCAAGCTGCGAGGAATGGCAGGGTTTCGGGCCGCCTACTATACCCCAGTGATTGTCTCGATGGTCGTGGCGGGGTTAGCCTGGAAATATCTCTATGGGGAGACGGGGTTATTCAATCAACTCCTAACCGGAGTGGGATTGAGGGAGGTTCCTTGGCTAACCAGTCCTCAACTGGCCCTATTTAGTGTCATGGCGGTTACCGTGTGGAAGGGTCTCGGCTATTACATGGTGATTTATCTAGCTGGCTTACAGGGGATTCCCGCTGAACTCTATGAGGCGGCGGCCTTAGATGGGTCCCATGGCTGGCGTAAACACTGGGATATTACGGTTCCCCTGATGCGTCCCTATCTGCTATTGGTGGGGACGATTTCCGCCTTATCGGCCCTGAAAGTCTTTGAAGAGGTCTATGTAATGACCCAAGGGGGGCCCCGCAACCGCTCCAAAACCATTGTCTATTATCTCTACGAACAAGCCTTCGATCGCCTAGAAATTGGCTATGCCTGCGCCATTGGCTTAGTCTTGTTCTTGGTGGTTTTAGGCTTTTCCCTCATCAACCTCAAACTCAGCCGCCGCTGATGTTAATGATTTTAAATCCAGCCATCCCGTTCCAAGTCTTCAATGGCCTGTAAGCCTCTGGGATCTCCAACGCGCAACAGGGAGGAGCGAGCATCTTCTTGAACCCCCATGTCATCATCTTCCTGTAGGGCTTCGAGGAGGGAATCGATCGCTCCCGCATAGACCACATTGGAGGGTAACTCACGACAAATCTGCCCCAAGGCCCAAGCACAATTACTACGAACCGCCGAAACCTTATCTTTACGCAGGGCTTCAATTAGGGGTGGAACAGCACTGACAATGGTTTCATAGCCCACCTTGGCCAACTGTCCTAGGGAACTGGCTGCCCAGAGACGAACCGCCGGGATATCCGTGCGTAGGGCTTCAATCAGGGGGTCAAGAGCGCGGCGATCGCCACAGTTTCCCAGGGCCCAAACCACCCCCTTACGGACATAACCATTCCAATCCTCCAGACGGGCAATGAGGGGGTCAACGGCATCCGGATGAGTATTTCGTCCCAACGCATAAGACGCACTCACACGCACCAAGGGACAGGCATCCTCAAGCAGGCCAATCAACTTGGGAATGGCCCGTTCATCATGAACCTCACAGAAGGCCCGGGCCGCCAACATCCGTTGTGGGGTTTCCGCTGCATCGAGCAAGGGCAACATGGCCTCAGGATCCGGGCGAGCGGCATCATCGGCATCAGCCGCCCCCAAGTGATCCAGAGGACTTTCAAGATTATTCTCACTATCAATCGTGCCGAGGTCGTCGTTATACATACTCTCCAATTTACCGCACAAGGGGGTGCTTAATCATGGGGATCACGGCGATCGCCCAAGGTTACAACATAGCGATAGCCTTGTGTTGCCGATCCCCGAATCATCAACGTTCCGTCCTGGACGTGAACCAGTTGACAGGCAAAGAACAACCCTAAATCTGGGTCATCGGCCTGCATAGGCTTCGCTTGCAGTTTACCAAACAGACTGACCTCCCGTTGTGATGACGAGGTCAATTTGGCATTCTGGCCCGTTGTCGATAACAGGCCAAATCGCTCTAATTCACTTTCCGGTAGCGTTTCCCTCTCTGGGGATTCGGAGGCGGCTAACGATAACTGTACCTGGTTGGCGGACTGGCGTTGAACCTGTAGATGGAGCGTCGCCCCCAAGTCACTCACCTGAATGAGATGGGCCACGAGATGATAGAGCAGTTGCTGAAACTTAGTTTTATCCAGAGTCCAGAGGCGATCGCGCTCCTCGATCGACATCACCAGCCGTTGTTCGCGACGACTGGCCAGGGGTTCGAGAATTTTTAGGACCTGCTGACAAAGCATATCCAAATCAACCGACACCAGCGACTGACTCGAATCCAACTCCCGCAACTCTCGTAACATGAGAATTTCCTCTACCATCGCCAACATATACTGGCCGCTGTTATGGATGATGTCGAGATATTCCTTTTGTTTGCGCCGCAGGGGACCATAAATTTCTCGGTTGAGCACACTGGTCATCCCCATCACCGAGGTTAAGGGGGTACGCAATTCCTGTAAAAACCGATCCAACAGTTGAGTTTGAACGGCGGAGGCGGACTGTTCGGGTTCTGAATCGGGGCGATTGAGACCCTTAGACTCAGGGATTGACTCAGGACGCTGAGATGATTCTAGCTGACTCATCACTAACTGCGCCGCCAGTTCCACGAGGGTCAGTTCCGGCACGCTAAAGGAGCGTGGAGCTGTGTCCATGACCGCTAAAGTCCCCAGACAGTCCCCAGTTTGAGTCATGAGGGGAACCCCTAAATAGGCCCGCACGCCGTCCTCTTGAACCAGGGGCTGCTCAGCATAGTCAGGGTTACGAGCGGCGTCGCGAACCATCAGGGGCTGTTTTTTCTCCAGAACCTCAGTACAAAACAAAGACGGATTGTCGTCGTGATTAAATCCTGTGAAAGATACGCTTGAATCCGTCTCGTTGAGTCGTTGGATCTCCATTCGCTGACCTCGATCGCCGAGTAGCCAAATCCAGGCCAGGGGAAGATCGAGGGCATTGGCAACAGTCTCTACAGCAGTCTGAAATACCCGTCGCGAGTTGGCGTCAAGAACACCGCGCTCACGCAGGACGTTTAGGGAATTCGGGGTCGGGGCCAGATCGGTCATAGATTCTGTTCGCATCATCAGGGCGCCAAGGGTAATTCTGAAATCGCGATCGCCCGGAAGTGGACGAGACGCGACCTCAAACCGGAGGCGTTAACGAAAAGCCGGGTGGTTAAAGAGTGCTGCTAACACTCGTACCCCACGGAGTTGATTCGAGAGTGGTAGATGCCCCTTTGGTGCGCTGAGATCCCAAGTAAAGCCCTGAGGGTAACGTGTCCAACTGTTGCCGTCTTTCCAACCCATTTTGGGCCAGAGTTTGTCCCAGTCTTGCTTGACGCTTAGCCACAGTTGGCGTTGCACCGAAAAGCCAAATTTCCCGTCAGAATAGGCCACCCAGAGACGGTCAATGGTCTGTAAGTCGGTCACGGGGATTAAGTCAACCTCCGTGAAGTAGAGCCATTTTCGGGCTGTTGCTCCTTCCCCGGCCAGTTCACACAGGAGTTCCCGGGTTAGGCGATCGGCTTCCTCAAATTTTTCTTGGGCCAGCAGCTCTTTGAGCGGTGTATAGTCAAGATTGCAATCGGAGTCTAAAGACATATCCTGGGTCAGCGTCGGATCAATCATCATGGTCTGGCATTAAGTATCACAGGGAGGTCCTGTTGGTCTCTCTATTTTCCCAGAATACGACGGATGATGTGACTGGTGGATTGAGGAACCTCAATTTCAATCAAATGGATCTGTCCTCCGTAGGCCCGGACGGCTGGGGCTTCAGGCAGGGTATCTCGATGATAATCGCCTCCTTTGACGTAGATATCCGGCTGTAGGACTTTGATCGCTTCAATGGCGGTACTCTCCGGAAAAATGAAGACGCCATCGACGGGTTTGAGGGCGGCTAGCACTTCGGCCCGCTGGAGATCGGGGAGAATGGGACGGGGAGGTTGTCCTGGGGAGGAGGGTTTGATGCGGGCGACGGATTGATCACTATTGACGCCTACGAGAAGGGCTTTTCCCAAAGCTCTGGCGGCCTGTAAATAGCGCACATGACCGCAATGTAAGAGGTCAAAGCAACCATTGGTAAACACGAGGGGTCGCCAGCGATCGCTGTTGCCCTGGACTCGCTCTCGTAACTCGTCGAGGGAGTATAAACCCTGAGCTAACATGGCAAGTATTAATCTACTAAACTGAAAGTGCAACAGAATGTGTCACATAAGTGAGATCTAAGTGTCACACGAGCGTCACATCAACCACTTATCTTAGTCTATAAGTCAGTCCAAGCATGATGGGTCAGTTCCTCAAATTCCCTCACTCCTCACACCAGTTACACGCCTTGGACTGACTTTCCTCTTGTTACAATGCCGTGAGTCTCCATACGATACCATGCGAACCCCCCCTCAAGGTTATGGCTCTGATGATGCCAAGGGACGGCCACCGGCGTCCCCAGGCCCCAAGTTTCCTATTTTTTCCTATGTTCTCGTTTTCTTGGTTGGAGGGGCTGTGGCTTGGGGAGCGATGGAGGCGTTTTCCTCCCGTTCTCTAATTGGCTCGGACTCGGTGACTCGCGAGTCTCAAGCATTGGCACCGGTTGCCAGTCCCCCAGCTCAATCCCCGTCACCCCAGCGGCAGGAGGCACAAATCTCGCCTCCGAGTAACTTTGTGGCCGACGTGGTAACTCAGGTGGGACCGGCGGTGGTGCGAATTGATGCGGAGCGCACGGTGACGGCGCGATCGCTGCCCCCGGAATTTGATAATCCGATGTTTCGCCAGTTTTTTGGCTTTCGGATGCCTGAGGGCGAGCAGGAACGGGTTCAACAAGGCTCTGGTTCAGGGTTTGTTCTCAGTGCTGATGGCAAAATTGTCACCAATGCTCATGTGATTGATGGGGCCGATTCGGTGACGGTGACGTTGCGAGATGGCCGCAGTTTGGAGGGTCGCGTGTTAGGGGCTGATCCCGTCACGGATGTGGCGGTGGTGCAAATTGAGGCGGAGGATCTGCCTACTGTTCGCCTACGGGATAGTGAAGGCCTACAGCCGGGTGAATGGGCGATCGCCATCGGTAACCCGTTAGGACTCGATAATACGGTCACGACCGGAATTATTAGCGCGATCGGTCGCTCCAGCCGTGAGGTGGGTGTGGCCGATAAGCGGGTTGATTTTATTCAGACGGATGCGGCCATTAATCCCGGTAATTCTGGGGGGCCTCTATTGGATCAAGAGGGTCAGGTAGTGGGGATGAATACGGCCATCATCCAAAATGCCCAAGGCTTAGGGTTCGCCATCCCTATGAATACGGTGGCTCGCATTGCTGAAGAGTTGATTGAACATGGACGAGTCGATCATCCCTTTTTAGGCATCCAAATGGTGACCCTCTCGCCTCAGGTGAAGGAGCAAGTTAACCGTGATGCGAGTCAAGGGCTGAGAGTGGAGGAGGATGAGGGAGTTTTAATTGTACAGGTCATGCCCAGTTCTCCGGCGGCTCAAGGGGGATTGCGCGCCGGGGATGTCATTCGCGAGATTGAGGGAGATTCGGTCACCTCAGCCGAGGATGTCCAACAGGCGGTTTCTCGGGTGCGGGTGGGCGATCGCCTCAACATCACAATCTCTCGTAATGGCAGTTCAGAAACTCTGGAGGTGCAAACGGGAGTCTTGGGAGATTAGGGAATCACTTAGGGATCGCTGACATCGGTGACTCGCCAACTCAGTTTCAGGTTGATACTGAAGTTCCAAAGGGTCACCAGGGCGATCGCCAACAGTTTCGCCAAATACTCGTTCACCCCCAAGAGATTAAAGAGGAGATTGACGATCAACACATTGAGAATCAGTCCAGCTAAACAGACGATATTAAACTTGAGTAACCGTTTAACTCGCTTACGCCATCCCCGTTGTCGGCGGGACAGATCGGAGAATGTCCAAATGTCATTCCAGTAAAAGTTATTTAAGATTGCCACTTCCGCTGACAGCATGGCACTACGAGTTAATCCTAACTGCCATTGTTCCCGTAGAAAATAGAAGACTGCTAAATCGACAAAAACTCCACTTAAGCCCACAACCCCAAAGCGTAGGAATCGCTGGACGGGTAGTAAATCTAAGCGCAGTTTCCATAAATGCTGGAGATATTCCCAATACTGTTTCCAGGTCACTTTGCTTTCGCCTTGTTCCCGTTCCTGGAAGACATACCCCACTTCCCCAATCCAGGAGATGTCTCCCCGGCCGAGGACTTCAATCAGAATTTTATAGCCAACGGGATTGAGGAAACGCTCACAAATGGCAGACCGTCGGACCATAAAAAATCCGCTCATCGGATCCGAGACGCGCCCCACTACTCCGGGTAACAGAATCAACCCCAACAGTTGGGCCCCCCGAGAGAGGATGCGTCGCCGCAGACTCCAGTCACTCACACCTCCACCATCGACGTGACGGCTAGCCAGGGCTAAGTCGGCTCCCCGTTCGATTTGTTGCCAAAGTTGTTCGAGGATTTCCGGTGGATGTTGTAAGTCGGCATCGATGACTCCAAGAATTTGTCCCCGGGCCCGTTGCCAGCCATAGATGACTGCCGTGGAGAGTCCTCGTTCTCCTTGACGACGGAGGGCGCGAACCTGGGGATAGGTGTCTGCTAGGTGTTGGGCCAGTTCCCAGGTGCGATCGGGGCTATCGTCGTCGACTACGATCAGTTCGTAGTCATGGCCGAGGAAGCAATCGAGGAGTTGACTCAGGCGCTCGATTAGAGCCTCAAGGTTATGCCGCTCATTGTAGGTGGGGATGACGAGGGAAAACTGTAACGGAGCCGGCATGGACGCAGCTAAGTCCTCCTGTAGATGCCCCCGGCGTTGGGGAATCTCAGGAATCAGGCCCGGTAAAGATGGTTTAGACACAGACATGAAACCTTGGCAAGGGGAAGAAGATATCCCTCATAGTAAACGCTCAGAGTTCCTAGCGGCCAGAGAGTTTTGACAACATCGGGCGATTGCCTCCTAACTATGACGATTTACCTATGACAGTCTCTCGCCTAGACGGTTATATTAGGAAGAGTCTCAGTTAACTGAGACGATCACATCTCTTGCATCTCCCGGCTGTTCTCAACTTAGATCACTGACCTGGGTGGTAAAGATGTCCTTCCTAGAAGCAAAAAACTGAGATAGCTATTCGGGTGCTGACTATCCTCTCGGGTTCTTGGGGAATGTTCTGATATTACACAAGTTTGGACGATGCCAAAAACAAAATCAAAGAAAAAAGGTCAACAAACAGTTCGGCCCGACGAGCCAGTACTCAGTAAAAAAGAGTTGGCAGCCAAAAAACGACAGGCGGCAAAAGAGCGACAAGCCTTTATTCAGACGATTCTTACTTCTGGAGGGGTTGGGGCGGTTGTGGGAACTGCTTTATTTTTTACCGCAAGCCCTATCCTAGCTTTGGCTGGTGGAGGGGGAACTACCGTATTATGGGTTTCGTTTAAGTATCCTTATCTAGCGTTATGGCTATTTGTGATTTATATGCCCTTTGCCGGAACGGTGACCTACTGGATTGCCGGTGGTAATGCTATTTTTCAGCTCGCCAAGGATGGATTTGCTATCCCTGCCATTATATCTATCTTTTTAACGCTTAAAAAGAAGGGAGAACCTCTGATTATCCCGAAGGGAATCAGGATCCCTCTTATTATTTTGTGCGTATCGGTGCTATTAACCTTGTTTACAATCAATTTGCCAATGCACCTTGCAAGTGGTAATCCTCCTGCAAACCCAACAGCTCGAACCCCTCCTGAAGGACAGTTTTTCTTTCAGGGAATTTTAGGGCTAAAGGTTCTACTGGGATACCTTCCTTTAATTACCTGTACCTACCACATGATTCGAGACAAAAAAGGCTTTTTGCTATTTACTCGTTTACATGTCATTTTAGCTATTGTCTGCTGTGGTTTGGGTTTAATGCAATATATGATGTTGCTGACTGGGGTTTGTCAGGGAACTGATCACTTGACGGGGAGAGCTTTGTTTCAAGCAAACTTAGATTATAAATGTTTAGTAGGGGGATCCTTGCTCTACAGTCCCTCTCAAAATATGATTCGCCTCCCAGGTACGTTTGTGGCGCCCTGGCAATGGGCCTGGTTTTTAATTGCTAATGCATTTTTGACCTTTGCTTCAGCCTTTAGTGATCCATCGCTGATTTGGCAGTTGATTAGCTTTCTAGCAATGGCACTGGTCTTTGCAAATGCTGTTATTTCTGGACAACGGATTGCCCTATTATTGGTTCCTGTTATTATCATAATTATGTTAATTGTGACAGGGCAACTGTCTAAGCCAGCTCGCTTTATTCCTATTGTTGGAGGGCTAGCAGGTCTAATCATGCTTAGTTTTATTCTCTTTCCTGATGTAATTCAGGGACGGATTGATAGTACGATTGACCGTTGGAATGCTTCCCCACCTACAGGGTTTATTGCTGAGCAAGCAGAAAACTCATCTCATAGTCAGAGACCCTTAGGATTCGGGGTTGGGCGAGCCACAAACTCAACCCGTATTTTTGCCGATACTCGCCTGATTGAAACCTATTATCCTAAGCTCTTGTATGAAATTGGAACGTTTGGAACGGTCGCATTTTTAGGCTTGGTCACATCGATTACGGTTGCCACCTTTAAGATCTGGCGATCGCTCAAAGAAAAGAGTTGGCGCAGTTATGCTGCATCCTTCTGGGTATTTATCTTCTTCATCAGCTATCAAACCTACTACTATCCCCTGGATGTAGACCCGGTAGCTGTGTATTACTGGATGATTGCAGGGTTGGTGCTACGGCTACCCGATATTGAACGGGAGGATTTAGAGGAGCGAGCGGCTCTAGGGCTAGATGAGGAAGAAAATGCTAAGACTAAGAAGAAGAAGAAGAAAAAGCGTAAATAATGACAAGGAGTAGCCCAACTGTGACCTCTCTATCTATCTCTGTGGTAATTCCGACCTTTCGCCGGGAGGCGGCTCTCCGGGATACCATCGCTGATGTGCTCAAACAAGAGTATCCCCAGTTTGAGGTGATTGTGGTGGATCAAACGGCGGAACATGAACCGGAAACCGATCGCTATCTGCAAGACCTCAGGGATGAGGGTAAAATTGCCTGGTATCGGGTGGACTGGGCCAGCCTCCCAGGAGCCAGAAACTACGCTGTGCGACGAGCTACTGGGGATATCGTCGTGTTTATCGATGATGATGTGCAACTTGAACCCCATTATCTCGAAACCCATGCTCGCAATTATCGCGATCGCCCCGAGGTGGGTGCTGTAGCCGGCCGGGTGTTCGATCGCATGAAACTGGCTGACTCCGGTGGGGCCCTGAAAATTGAAGACTTACCCCCAGAAGCCATGGATCCCGGCATTGCTTGGTATCATATTGATTTGGTGCATACCATCAAACCCCAACCCGTCTTATCGGCTCGCGGCTGTAATATGTCCTTCCGGCGGGAGTTATTCGACAAGTTTGGGTTGCACTTTGACGAACGCTACCGAGGAAGTGCGGTTCGCGAAGAGTCCGATTTTTGTTTGCAGTTCCGTCAAACGAACCACCAAATTTGGTACGATCCAGAAGCCTCCTTAATTCATCTGGGAGAAGAGACCGGAGGCTGTCATGATATTGGCACCAAATCGGTTCAGTACCAAATCACCTTCTATCACAATCACTTCTTTTTAGGACTCCATAACTTAACCATGGGTCAATGCTTGCGCTTTTTTTCCAAATTGTTTGACTGCCATGTGTTAGGCCATCCCCCTTGTAATAAAAGTGGTTCGCCTCTTAAAATTGTGGTGCGTCTTGGCTTTTATAAGCTCGGACTGCTCAAAGCCATGAAGACTTGGATACAGTCTCTCTGGGATGATGGACAAATCTACAGCCGTCAAGATGAGTTGTATCAACCCTCCCGCTAAAAATACCCGTTAAGAGGCCCCCTGTTATCTGCAAACCCATGAAAATTTTAGTTGCTAGCCATACCTACATTGTTGACCTCAACCGGGAAAAGTTACGGGAGTTGGCCCGTTTAGAACCCGGAACTGAGGTGACTGTCGTGGTTCCCAAACGTTGGAAACCCGGAGGAGTTCAGAACAAACAGGTAGAAAGTCAGCCCATTAATGAGGGTTCGTTTCGGGTTGTGCCGGTGTCGAACTTCAGTCAGAATCAACAGGGATTGCTAACCTTTGGCTGGGATTTGGTCTCATTGTTACGAGAGTTTCGCCCGGATATTATTCAGGTTGAGCAAGGTGCTAAAGCCTTAGGCTATGCGCAGTTTATTACCCTTAATCGACTCTTGAAACTCAAGGCTAAAAATGTATTTTTTACGTGGTGGAACTTGCCCTATGAGGTAAAGTTTCCCCTATCGGTGTTGGAGCGGTATAACTTAAGACATACTGATGGGGTGGTAGTGGGAAACCAAGATGGGGCAAATATCCTACGAGACCATGGTTATGACGGCGCGATCACAGTTCTACCACAACTGGGGGTGGATGAGGAGCTGTTTTGTCCTCAGAATGTTCTGGATTTGCGAGAGGAACTAGGAATCACCCCGCAAGAGTTTGTGGTTGGCTTTGTGGGGCGCTTTGTGGAGGAAAAAGGCTTACTGACTCTCGCGAAAGCCTTAGAGGAACTGGGCGATCGCCCCTGGCGCTGGCTTCTTTTAGGACGGGGTCCCCTGCGGGAACAGCTAGAATCCTGGGCCCAAGAACGGGGGTTAACGGATAAACTCACCTTTGTTGAGAGTGTCCCCCATGATCAGGTCTGCCGCTATATCAATCTGTTGGATACCTTAGTATTACCGTCGGAAACTACCTATGAGTTTAAAACCCTTTCCTCGGTGGGCTGGAAAGAACAGTTTGGCCATGTTCTAATCGAGGCGATGGCCTGTCGAGTGCCGGTAATTGGTTCCGATTCGGGGGAAATTCCCCATGTGATTGGTGAGAGTGGTTTGGTGTTCCCTGAAGGGAATGCCGATGAGCTGCGGGATTGTCTGGTAAGGTTGATGGAAAACCCGGAATTAGCCGGGGAGCTGGCTCAACGGGGCTATCATCAGGGGTTAGCTGACTATACCAATCGGGCGATCGCCCAGAAGCAGTTGGCCTTTTACAAGCAGCTCCTGACTCATCATTAATCATCACTCAGAACTCAGCAGATATGACAACGTTGGCGATCGCCGGAACCGATACCGATACGGGCAAAACCATCCTCACCGGGGCCCTATTTGCCTATACTCAGCAGCATCTCCCCCAGCTCTCCGTGGGGTTGATGAAACCAATTCAGTCCGGGGTGGGCGATCGCGAGTGGTTTCAAGAACGCTTTGAGCTGAATCAATCTCCCCAATCCCTCAACCCTCAGTTTTTCAACGCCCCCCTGGCCCCTCCCCTGGCAGCGGAACAAGAAGGACGTGACATTGATCTAGCCCCAGTCTGGCGGGAACTGCAAGGGTTGCGCAACAGCCGCGATTTGCTCTTGGTGGAGTTTCTGGGCGGTTTAGGCTCACCGGTAACCTGGGAACTGACGGTGGCGGATTTAGCCCGGGATTGGCGACTCCCCACTCTCTTAGTGGTTCCCGTGAAACTGGGGGCGATCGCCCAGGCGGTGGCCAATGTGGCCCTGGCCCGTCAGATGAAGGTCCATCTCTTAGGGATTGTCCTCAATTGCGTTGAACCCCGTTCCCCAGAAGAGATTGCTCAATGGACTCCTCAGGATTTAATCGAATCTCTAACCCAGTTACCGGTGTTAGGTTGTATCCCCCATCTGTCTGATAGTGGAGATAGCCAAAAACTGGCAGCCGTCGCCGCCAGTTTAGACTTAGAGACCATTCTCGGTCCGTTGGCCCGAAACGTGGCTTAAGCGTTCACCAAGGGACTGGTTAATTGGGCCAACTGCTTCACCAACAGACTCAGGAACAGGCCCACATCGGTCACCACACCAGTGGATTCAACAGAACCGCGATCGCTGAGTTTGGTGACAACTGCCGGGTTAATATCCACACAAACCATCTTCACCCCAGAGGGCGTCATATTCCCCACTCCAATCGAATGCAGCATCGTGGAGAGCATGAGAATCATATCTGAACCACGCACTAACTCGGCATAGCGTTCTTGGGCGAGAATTAAGTCCATTTCCGTATCCGGTAGGGGGCCATCATCGCGGATGGAACCGGCCAGAACGAAGGGGACATTGTTTTTAACGCATTCATACATGACCCCATGGGTCACCACTCCAGCCTCAACGGCCTGGGCGATACTGCCGTGACGGCGAATGGTATTAATCACGTTGAGGTGGTGACGATGACCGCCACGAACGGCAACTCCCCGTTTCATGTCCACCCCGAGGGAGGTTCCCAGACAAGACTGTTCCATATCATGGACGGCGATGGCATTGCCTCCGAGCAGGCCCTGTACATAGCCTTCACGAATTAGCCAGGAGAGATGTTCAGCGCCCCCAGTATGGATGACGACGGGGCCGGCAGTGATGACGACTTTACCGCCGCGATCGCGAATTCGTCGCAATTCCCAGGCCACTTGTTCCACCACCAGTTCAACCCGTCGCTCACTGGAGACTCCGGCTGACATGAAGCCAAATTCCTGAGTTCCTCGTTTTTCGCGAGACTCCGGTTTACGAACGGTGCGGATACCGGAAACGCCCACGACGACTGTCTCGTTCGTTTCTAAATCCCGTAGAATTTTGCATTCGGCAACAATTCCCTGTGGGGTTTCCTTAACGGCAATTGCCCCATCCATTCGTTGTTTGCCGACGCGAATCCACTCACCGTTAAGGCGAATTTCCGTGGGATAGATGGTGGTGACATAGAAGTCATCGGGAGCTACACCAGCTTTGGTCACGGGTTCGAGATGGGCATCGGCCTGCTCTTCGGGGAGGGAGACGGCGCCCAATTCGATCAGTTGTGCCAGAATTTCCTCCATCACGTCGTTGGAGGGAGCGGAAATATGAACGTCAGCGGTTGAGGTACTTTGACGCTGTTCTCCTAGGTTGAAGTTACGGACTTGGAAACTTCCTCCCCCTTCGACGACGAGATCTAAGGCACGGTTAATGATGCCGGCATCGAGAAGATGGCCTTCTAGGGTGATGGTGGTGGAGACAACGGAGTCTACGGCGTGAATGTTGGGCATCACCGGTTCGGTGGTGCGCAGGGTGAGGCATTTGGCGGCTCCACCGGCTTTGAGAAATTCACTCAGGGGGGTTTGGATGACCTGGAATCCTACTTCGCTTAGACGGCGGCTGAGGTCGTCGCTGACTTGGTTCATGACCACGACATCACCAACATTGACGGCGTTGCAGGCAAAGTTACCAGCGTCGTCATCGTTGACGATAATGCGTTTTTCTGGGGGAACCCGCATTTCGATGAGCCGGTTGGAGTAGAAGTCAAAGGCGGGGGGGTAGTAGAGGAGGTAGCCGTTGCTGAGGGGACAGAAGCAGGTGTCGAGGTGATAGAAGCGACCGTCGACGAGTTGCAGGGAGATGACTTCGATGTCAAGCCATTTGGCTAGGTAGGGGTGGGAGTCGAGTTCGGAGCGAAATCCGTATCCCGCCCAGAGCCAGCGTCCTTCGCGATCGAGGAGTGCGTCGCCGGCCCCTTCAAAGGGTAAGTCTTTGGGGAGTTCGTAGACGGTGAAGCCGTTGTCTTCAAACCATTTTTTGAAGTGGGGTTCTTCTCCCTGACGTTCGGGATGGTAAAAACGACTTAAGACGACGTTATCGCCGAGGACTAGCCCAGCATTGGCGGTGAAGACCATGTCGGGTACGCCTTTTTGGGGTTCGACGAGATCGACGATGGCATGATCTTTGAGAATTTTATGGAGTTGTTCCCACTGGGTTTCGGCGCGATCGCGGGAGGAACGATGGATGTTGCCTTCCATCCAAGGGTTAATCACGTAGTCCACATCGTAGTGATGAGGCGGACACATAAGGATATGAGTGGATGCGGTCATAGAGGGTAAAACCTTTGAGGAGCGATGTAACGCACAATGGACTACTGCTGGTGCAGCCAATTGTTCATTGTATTACAGTCCTGAACCTGGGCAAAAAAATCTTAGGTTGGTCTGAGATGGAGGTTCGATCTCCTGATGGTGCAGTTGCCACCTGGGTTTGGCTCTTTTAGGCTAACTATTATCAGAATTTCTTGAAAAAGTGAGGATTTGTTGACATGACTCAGGTTTTGATTGTGGGTGGCGGCGTGGTTGGGGCCGCGATCGCCTATGAGTTGAGCTTGGTTCCTGGACTGGAGGTGATTCTGTGCGATCGCGATCGCCTGGGACAGGGATCAACGGGAGCAGCGTTGGGGGTCTTAATGGGGGCAATTAGTCAGAAAAAAGCTAAGAGTCGGGCCTGGAGACTCCGACAACAGAGTTTGCAACGCTATATGACTTTAATTCCTGAGTTAGAGGCAAAACTCCACTGTCATTTGCCCCGCAATGATGCCGGGATTTTGAAACTCTGTTCCTTGGAGGAAAATTGGTCAAAATGGCAGGGATTAGCCCAAATACGTCAAGCACAAGGATTTCCCTTGCAGTTATGGTCGTTGGATGAGCTGCGGACTCGCTTTCCTCAGTTGGGGAGGGAGAGGATTTCTGGGGCCGTCTTTTCGGGCTGCGATCGCCAAATTCAACCCCGTCCCCTGACTGAGGCCCTGCTGTCGGCAGCTCAGTTGCAGGGGGCCGAGGTGAACTGGGAGACGGAGATCACTCATATAGAGATAACAACTGGAGATCCTGGCCGCTGTGGGCAGGTGATGACTCAAACGGGTCAGCAGTATGAACCGGATTGGCTGGTGATTGCGGCAGGGTTGGGGACGACTCTGTTAACGGAACAGCTTCAGAGGGCGATCGCCGTGGGCCCGGTGTTGGGCCAGGCGCTGCGATATCGTCTCTCTCACCCCTTTCCTGAGAGATTCCCAGTAGTCACTGGGGGAGATGTTCATGTGGTTCCCCTTTCAGAGTTTGAGTGTTGGGTGGGGGCCACGGTGGAGTTTCCCGATTCAGCAGGACTGGTGACGGCAGATGAGAGGCTGTTAGAGGAGGTGAAAGAGGCGGCGATCGCCCTCTATCCCCCGCTAGCGGAGGCTGAGGTGATTGAACAATGGTCTGGCTTACGACCCCGCCCTGAAGGACGCAGCGCCCCAGTCATCGGCAGATTAGAGAATTATGAGAATGTGTTACTTGCCACAGGTCATTACCGTAACGGCGTATTACTCGCTCCAGCCACGGCGATCGCCATCCGTGATTTGATTTCATGATTTTGATACAGTGGGCAATAGCCCCTTACTATTGCCTACTGCCCACTGCCTAGGGCGTCCACAAGGGCGCGCCCCTACGTCCAGGGCGTCCACAAGGGCGCGCCCCTACGTCCAGGGCGTCCACAAGGGCGCGCCCCTACGTCCAGGGCGTCCACAAGGGCGCGCCCCTACGTCCAGGGCGTCCACAAGGGCACGCCCCTACGTCCTTTCTATTCCCTGTTATTACCTATCCCCATGACCGATACCATTTTTGCCAAAATTATCCGCAAGGAGATTCCGGCGGATATCCTCTATGAAGATGA
>SMDP01000075.1:13874-19059 GCA_012911965.1 Geitlerinema sp. P-1104 | reverse complement strand
CGGCGATCGCCCTCACCGGCCCCAATGCTCCCCAACTTGGGCAAACCCTCCCCAACGCCTCCCCCAATGGTGGTAACTTCGTCACCGCCGCCGTCAATCGAGTCGGCCCCTCCGTGGTGCGAATTGACACCGAGCGAGTCGTCACCCGCAACTTAGATCCCTTCTTCAACGATCCCTTCTTTGAACGGTTTTTTGGCCGGGAGATGTTCCCCAATCCTGGGCCCCGCGAGCAACTTCAGCGTGGGCAAGGATCAGGCTTTATCGTCGACAGTAACGGAACCATCCTCACCAACGCCCATGTCGTCAATCGAGCCGATCGCGTTACGGTTCGGCTCAAAGATGGTCGAGATTTTGATGGTCGTGTCATGGGAGTCGATACCGTCACCGACTTAGCTGTGATTAAAGTCGATACCAACGGTAGCCCTCTCCCCGTTGCCCCCCTCGGAGATAGTGACATCGTCCAAGTCGGGGATTGGGCGATCGCCGTCGGAAACCCCCTCGGCCTCGATAACACCGTCACCCTTGGCATTGTCAGCACCCTCAATCGTTCCAGTGCGCAAGTCGGGATTCCTGACAAACGCCTCGACTTTATCCAAACCGACGCCGCCATCAATCCCGGCAACTCCGGCGGCCCCCTGCTCAACGATCGCGGCGAAGTGATTGGCGTCAACACCGCTATCCGGGCCGATGCCAACGGCATTGGCTTTGCCATTCCCATCAACACCGTCAAAGCCGTCAGCGATCGCCTGGCCCGAGGAGAAAGCATTGCCCATCCCTTCATCGGCATTCAAATGATCAGCCTCACCCCCGAGATTGCCCGGGATAACAACCGCGATCCCAATAGCAGCTTAAGCCTTCCAGAACGGGATGGAGTCCTCGTCATGCGAGTGTTAGCCGCCAGTCCCGCTGAAGAGGCTGGCCTACGACGGGGAGACGTGATTACCCAAATCGACGCACAAGCCGTCAGCGATGCCGAAAGCCTACAACGGATGGTTGAAAACAGTCGCGTCGGCCAAGTGTTACGGTTGCAAGTGATTCGCGGCGATCGTACCCTTTCTTTACGAGTCCGAACCGGAGAACTGCAAGCCGACGCTCGTTAACCCCTCACGTTCCCCCAGCTCATCATGCTCATCCCCATCACCCGAGAACGCTTTGAAACCCTCCTTCCCCTGACGGCTACCGCCTCTCAGTATGCTTACTATTGGGGCAACTGGCAAAATGTTGTCAAGCAAGTTCTCTTCTCCCTGCTGGGGATTTTCATCGTCTGGCTGTTGAGTTTCGTACTCCACAGCCAGGGATTGAGTTTATTTGTCGGGATTGTTTCCGGACTCTATTGGCTGTGGAGTCCCGTGGCCAAAGCCAGTTTCCGCAACGCCAAGTATCGACGCTATCCCTACAGTGGCTTTTGGCAGGGGGAAATTCTCGATGTCTATGTCACCGAAGAAGTCATCGGCACCGAAGAAACGGCCAACGCCAAAGGGGAACTGGTGTTAGTCGAGAATCGTGAACGTCGCTTAAATTTAGAACTCGGCGATGAGCGCGGTTTCTTTGCCCAAGTGCAGGTTCCCCTACGCCGTCAACATCAATTTATCTCACCTGGACAGACGGCCCATTTATTAGTCATGTCCGAGGATCGAGATTTACATCGCATCGCCAAACTATCAGACGTATATATTCCCAGTCGCCAAATTTGGGTGAGTGATTATCCCTGGTTACAACGGGAAGCCTTTAAGGACGTCAGCCAACAACTTGGACGGGGCAATCGTCGCCGCACACCTCCCCCAAGCCGTCGTCCTTAAATCATATTCATGGATATGGACGAGACTTATCAGTTATAACGGGGAGCACGTGCAGTTACTTACCCTAATCTTTTTATGGTGTTTCTTCTTTCCCTTGATCCAGAAACGATGCTGATCATGATTGTGGTCTCAGCGTTTCTACAAGCAGGTATATTGGTTGCTCTTGACTTAGTTGCTAATCAATATAAGGGGATTTTTCTCTATATGTTAGCGTCTATCCTGTACGCTCTGGGAATGGGAGTTGGACTTTTACCAATCACCGTAGAATTAGGAATACTTCAGTTTTTAGGCAATTGTTTCGTGATTACGTCAAGGGTAATTATAGCCATTGCGATATGTCAATTTCTTGGCAGGCGAAACAACCCCACTTTTTGGGGTTTAATTGTCGCTACTCTTATTTTTACACAATACAATTACATTTTTGTCAATAATAGTTACACAGCCAGAAATATATGGCTAATTGTTGTCAACGTTATTATTTACGGTACTTTAATAAAGTCAATCCTTCAATCTAAAACCAACGGGTTTTTACTGACATCTTGTTTGATAATAACTATTTCTGGGGTTGAGATTTTATTTTCCTTAACCAGAGGTCTATTACTCTTAGATGGTCAGTCGAGAAGTGCCATTGATGTTTCTTTGGCGAATAACTTTAGTTGGTTAGTTTTATTTTTTATTGACTTTCTTCGTAATAGCTTTTTTGTCTTAATGGTAAGTCAGCGAATGTACTCTGAACTTAAGGAATTTTCAGAGATTGACTTTTTAACCCAAATTTTAAACCGAGGCGCATTAACAAGCCGAATTGAAACAAACTTAAAGAATCCAACCATCTATCCTATTAGTCTCATTCTATTAGATATTGACTATTTTAAAAAAATCAATGATACCTACGGTCATGATGTGGGAGATATCGTTCTAAAATTCGTGATCAGCGAACTTCAAGCTCACCTACATTCTCGGGACATAATCGGGCGTTGGGGAGGGGAAGAATTTTTAATTTTTTTACCTCATTGTTCAGCCGCCGCCGTCCGCGATCGCGCCGAATTGCTACGCCATACCGTGGAGAACATAGGGATTCCCTACAGCACAAAAACAGACGACCAGCTACACTGTACCGTAAGTTTAGGTGTTGTCACCACCGCTCATCCTAAGGTCACTCTCGACGATCTCCTCAAATCAGCAGACATCGCCCTCTACCAAGCTAAAGAAGAAGGACGAAATCGAGTCAAATACAGCACTTTTGAGCAGTAACTACTCCGCTTTTCCCGCCTCATAAAACGCCTCCCAACCTGGACGATGTTGAACCACCGTTTCCAAATACTCCTCCCAAGCGATCGCATTCTGAGGAGACTCCTGAACCACCAGATCCCGAATCCCCACCAGCAAATCCCTAGCCTGGAGCCGGCCCTCCCCAAAATGAGCCGCCAGGGCCAACCCCTGATTCACCACCGAAATCGCATCCGCCGGACTCAACACCCCCTGAGACGACTTCAACGGTCGTTGTCCATCCTCAGTCCTTCCCTGACGCAACTCCCGAAAAATCGTTACCACCCGGCGAATTTCCTCTAAAATCGGCGTTTGCGGCCGTAACCCCAGAGGTATCCCCAACGCCTCCACCCGACGGCGAACAATCTCCACCTCCATCTCCAAGGTGGCCGGAAGCGGTAACACCACCGTATTAAAGCGACGTTTGAGGGCCGTCGACAGATCATTGACCCCCCGATCCTTCTGATTCGCCGTCGCAATCAAATTAAACCCTTGTACCGCAAAACTATCCTCCTTCAACTCCGGAATGGGTAAGCGTTTCTCCGAGAGAACCGTCAACAGAGAATCCTGCACATCCGTCGGTAGCCGCGTCAGTTCCTCAATCCGCACGATCGCCCCCTCTTCCATGGCCCGCAACACCGGACTGGCTACCAAAGCCTCCCCCGAGAACCCTTGAGCCAGGAGTTTGGCATAATTCCAGCTATAGCGAAGAGCCTCCTCCGGAGTTCCCGCCGTTCCCTGAACCAAAAAGCGAGAATGACCCGAAATGGCAATACTTAAGTGTTCTGACAGCCAAGACTTCCCCGTTCCCGGAACCCCCAACAGCAACAACGCCTGATCCGTGACTAACGTGGCGATCGCCACCTCAATGGCCCGCACCGAGCCAATATACTTGGGAGTAATCTCCACCCCCGTCTCCAAGGTTCCCCCCAGCAAATAGGTTCGCACCGCCCAAGGGGATAACTGCCATTGAGGTGGACGTGGCCGCTGGTCAATCTCCCGTAACGCCGCTAACTCCTCAGCAAACTGGATATCTAAGCCGGGACGGACGTGAACCATAATCAGAACTTGCTCAGATGGCGCTCAAACCTTGCCCTTAGAACCTTGCCCTTAGACTGTAGGCGATCGCAACGCTAGGTGCAACATCGAGAGAATCTCCCGCTCCTGAAATAATCGGCAGCCTCGCAAACTCCGGAATCTTCCGTAACCGCTGGATCAACTCAAACCCATTAATTCCCGGCATCACCAAAATCGAATACGTTGTAGCAAGGGATACCACCACTGACCTTTTAAAACGGGTGAGTCGTCAAAATTGACCCGAGTTGATTGTAACATCAGCTTTAGCACATTAATGCAAACAAACGCTTAACTTTTTGCCAAAAGAGGCTATTCGCTAACTTTAGCTATTTTGTGAAGAATTGCTGGCATAATCATTCTCCCATCTCGGCTTAAATCCCAAAAATCAACCCCACAGGAATACTTGTGCAAAACTTAGCCAGGATACTAGCCCCTGATCCACAAAATATCGATTTAGCCTCGTCCTCGAACAATTGATGATTCTGCCCGGTTAGAATGAGGGCAAGATCGAGAAACTTGTCCCAAACCTCTTTGCTGACCGTTGATTGATGTCCCGGCTGTGATGACTAATACCCCATGACACCCGCCCTTAAAGCATGGCTACTATGGCTAATACTCTGTTTAGGCAGTTTTTGGCTAACCCTAAGCTATCCGGCTCTTTCACAACATCCTGCGCTCATCTCCTCCGCTTCTGTCGCCCCGAACCTGTCCCGAGATGACGCTGTAAACCGGGGCTTAGAACACTATGAGCAGGGGGATTATCTCCAGGCGATCGCCCATTGGCAACAGGCCCTCCATCTCAACCAACCCACTGCCACACAGATCCAACACCATCGGAATCTCGCCAATGCCTACCAACGGCTGGGTACTGCTCCCAATGAGGCGATTTTCCATTGGCAACAGGTCTTAGAACTGGCCGACTCCGACCCCCAGTCACCGTCCTATCTATCCCCCCTCATCCAGGGGCAAATTCGCATTGAACAGGCCCAACTTTATGACAGCATGGGGCAACATCAGCGGGCCCTGGATTTGTTGTCTAACGC
>SMDP01000075.1:0-13719 GCA_012911965.1 Geitlerinema sp. P-1104 | reverse complement strand
TCACCGCCTTGAGTAATCTAGCCAACACCCACAGTTTCCGGGCCCGTCGCGCTCGCTATCAAAAAGAACTGGCCATTCGTGAGGGGGAAGACCTAGACGCTCAGCGGGCCGAAGCTCAGTTTGAACGCGATCGCCAAGCCATCGAGATACGACTCAAGCAAAGCCTTAACCTTGGGGAGCAGGTGGGAGGGTTTACCCAAGTTCGCAGTCTCCTCAATGCTCACCGTTTCCTCAGGGAATTTTTCTCAGACCGTCACGAGGAAACAGAACGCATCCTTCAGCAGCTTGACCCCCTGCTCGCGCCCCTACCCCCGTCACGAGACAAAATCTTTGCCCTCATTTACCTAGCCCAAGAACAGCCCCCAGACCAAGCCAGCCGGGCCCGTGAGTTGTTAGAAACTGCCATTCACCTTTCGCGCAATTTGAACGATCCTCGGTCTGAATCCTTCGCCCTAGGTAGCTTGGGGAAACTCTATGAGGATAATCAGCAATATGCAATTGCCCTGCCTTTAACTCAACAGGCTCAATTTACCGCCCAGGAAATTTCCGCCTTCGATAGTTTCTACCGCTGGCAATGGCAGGCGGGCCGCATCTACAAGCAAACCGGTGAGCTAAGTTTAGCCTTAGACCAATATCGAGCAGCGACCCATAGTTTAGATCAGTTGCGGGGCGATTTACTGGCCACCAGTCGCGATCTGCAATTTGAATTTCGTGATGCCGTCGAGCCGGTCTATCGTCAACTCATTACCTTATTGCTGCAACAGGAGACGCCGGGATCGTCTCAAGCTAAACTTGAGGAAACTCTCGATATTTTGGAACGGTTAAAGTTAGCTGAATTGCGTAACTTTTTTGGCGATGATTGTGTTGAAGTCGCCCAAACTGTTGTCCAAGAGAATGGACAATTAACAGACACAAAAGCGGCAATTATTTACAGTATTCTTCTCGAAGAGTCCGCCTTTTTGGTTTTACAACAAGCCGATGGCAGCCTGCGGAGTTATCCAGTGGCCCATTCCACTAAGGAAATTCAAGATGAAGTCGATGAGTTCCGGGGGTTATTGGAGAAACGGGGAACCAACGAATATCTAATTCCCGCTCAACGGCTCTATGACTGGCTCGTGCGTCCCCTAGAAGCTGACTTAGCGGCGATCGCCCCAGAAACCCTGGTCTTTATTCAAGATGGCGTGCTGCGTAAAACTCCTGTAGCGGCTCTCCATGATGGTCAGCAGTTTTTAGTGGAGTCCTACGCCCTCGCAACGACCCCCAGTTTACGCTTAACCACCAGCGGCCGCCGCAACGCTCAACGGGGACAAACTCTGATTGCTGGCTTAACCGTAGAAATTC
The DNA here is from genome assembly GCA_012911965.1 of Geitlerinema sp. P-1104. Taxonomy (GTDB): domain Bacteria; phylum Cyanobacteriota; class Cyanobacteriia; order Cyanobacteriales; family Geitlerinemataceae; genus Sodalinema. Next base: position 12,378 of record SMDP01000075.1, on the reverse strand, counting down.
CCCCCTTTGCCGCCCTCAATAACGTCAAGCAGGAAGTGAGCAACATTAAAAGGTTAGTGGGGGGAGTGTCCCTACTCGATGAAGACTTTACGGTGGCTAACTTAGAGCAAGAACTTACCCAAAAGCCCTATTCCATTGTGCATCTGGCCACCCATGGCAAGTTTGGCATCGATGCCGAGAGTACCTTTTTGCTGGCCTTTGACGATCGCATCACCATTGAAGCCATGGATCAGCTCTTGCGATCGCGCCGCCGTTCCGGAAACAGCCGACAGCCCTTAGATTTACTGGTTCTGAGTGCCTGTCAAACCGCCGCTGGAGACAACCGCTCAGCTCTGGGAATTGCCGGGGTAGCGGTACGTGCCGGAGCCAAAACCGCCTTGGCCAGTCTCTGGTTTATCAATGATCAGGCAACGGTTCCCCTGATTACTCAGTTTTACCAGGAACTGCAAACGCCCAACATCAGCAAAGCCCAGGCCCTGCAAGCCGCCCAAAAAGAGGCCATTGAGAGTCAGTTCTACAGTCACCCCGGCGTTTGGTCTCCCTTTATTCTCATTGGGACTTGGAGTTAAAGGGGTCGTTGTCCAGTGACCAAAGGCTTTAAAACCTGAGCCGTCCAATCAATATCGGCTGACCTAGTATCTCGTCCAAGAGTCAGGCGAATCCCCGCCCGAGCCAGGCGTTCAGGATAGCCCATGGCCAAGAGAACCGGGCTGGGGGCGAGTTTGCCGCTGTGACAGGCGGAACCCGAACTAATGGCAATTCCGGCTAAGTTCAACTGGCGCACTAGGGCTTTACCGGTGATGGGTTTACCCTGGCTATCCTCAGCATCCACCAGGAAACTGACATGATGGGGAAGACGATGCTGGCGATCGCCCGTCACCTGGAGACTCCAAACCCCAGCCAACTGCTCAAACAGGCGATCGCGTAACCCTTGCAGCCGTTGCGCTTCTGCCTCTAATTCCTCGGCCGCCAGGGCTGCCGCTACACCAAAGCCAACCATATTCGGCACCGCTTCCGTCCCCGAGCGGCGGCCTCTCTCCTGACCGCCCCCAGCCAGCAGGGGCTGTAGGGAGAGTCCTGGGCGAACATAGAGCGCGCCCACCCCTTTAGGACCATATAGCTTATGACTGGAGAGGGAGAGCAAATCCACCCCCAATTCCTCCACATTCAGAGGTAATCGTCCCGCCACCTGAACCGCATCCGTATGAAATAACACCCCATGCTGCCGGGCGATCGCCGCCAACTCAGCAATGGGTTGAACCGTACCCACCTCACTTTGTCCATAAATCACCGACACCAGGGCAGTATCGGGGCGCAGAGCCGCTAATAATATCTCAGGATTAACGCGGCCTTGGGGACTCACCGGCAGACGAGTGACCTGCCAGCCTTGCTCTTCTAATTGTCGAGCCGGCTCAGAGATGGCCGCATGTTCGACTGTAGAGATAATCAGATGGCCCGGTTGCGTTCGCGAAGCCTGCAGGAACCGCAATCGCCCTTGCAGAACCCCCATCAACGCCAAATTATTGGCCTCCGTGCCGCCACTGGTGAAGATGATGGACTCCGCCGGGGCGTTAATCAGATCTGCCACCTGAAGCCGAGCCATTTCCACCGCCGTCGCCGCCGCTTCTCCCCAGTGATGCAAACTGGAGGGATTGCCCCAGGCCTGAGTCAGCGATTGTAGCATCGCCTCAACCGCCTCAGAGCGCGTGGGTGTGGTCGCGCTATGGTCTAAGTAAATTTGCATAGGGACCTCCCTTAATAGTTGCGCCTGATCGGTGTTGTTTAAATTCCCCCCCTCTAGGCTATCTTATGGACTTGGAAATGCTAGCTCCCTGGCGATCGAGGCTGAGCGATCGCACCGTAACGGCGGTTTTTTCCATCTGCCAGGCTTGTTTCATAGCCGCCACCACCCTAGGGGCATTGGCCCTTGATGCCAGGGCTAAAAGGGTCGGCCCCGCGCCGCTAATGGCTAGACCATAGGCCCCCGCCTGCACCGCCGCCTCATGCACCGCCCCATAGCCGGGAATCAACTGTTGACGGTAGGGTTGATGGACCCGATCCTGCATTCCCACCCGGAGTTGTTCCCCATCGCCAGTTTCTAGACCTTTAACCAACAGAGCCAAATGGGCTGTATTAAAGACCACATCCGCACGACAGTAATCTTGGGGGAGGACTTGCCGAGCGGCGGCCGTCGAGAGTTCAAAATGGGGAATCGCCACCACCGGGACAATCTCCGAATGCCAAGCCACCGTGCAATGGAGCCAGTCTTGATCATCACTGGCGGCTAACTGACAGCCTCCTAACAGGGCGGGAACCACGTTATCCGGGTGGCCTTCGAGATCAATCGCCATACGCATCAACGCCTGGGGACTCAGGGGATTGCCGGCCCAATAGTTGGCCCCGAGCAGTCCCCCCACGATCGCCGTCGCCGAACTGCCCAAGCCTCGGGCTAGAGGGACTCCCAACTCAATCTCTAAATGTAAATTGGGGGGCGTTTGGCCGAGGGCTTCAAAAAACTGACAAAAGACTTGATAGACCAAATTTTTCCCATCCGTCGCCACCCGTGCCGCTTCCTCACCGCGCACCTGAATCGTCAACCCAGGCCCTGAGATACGATGAGTTTCTGCCCCCTTAGCGGGCAAAAAGCAAAACCGGTTATATAACGACAGCGCCGCCCCTAAACAGTCGAAACCGGGTCCGAGGTTTGCCGTAGTAGCCGGGACGGTGACAGTAAACGGATGAAGCATTCAGGTGGATAACAGGGAATTGGCGGACAGGGGAGTGGCGATCGCCTCGTGTCCGAGCCTGCGATCACCCGCTGAGAAAATTCTATCCTAGAGCGGGGCCATCTCAGGAGCGCCGGCAAAAGGGGCGTTCGCGAAGCGTGCGGGAACCGCAATGGCCTAAACTTGAACCGCTTGACTCCCTCGGATCAAGTTGGCCCGATGTTTGGCCAGTTCCAACACTCCCTCAGTAATGATTTGCACCACATCCACGCGCCCTTGGCGTAGGAAGCGATGTTGTAGGAAGGTTTCGGCGGGGAGTTCTCCTTTGAGGAACTCCTTCGAGGCGGCCAGCAGTTCGCTGACGCAATCAAAGCCCACCGATTCAATAATGAACGTCGCTAGAGGAGAATTTTTTAAATCATAGGCCGACTCACGGGTGCGTCCTTGGCTAAGCAGTTGTAGCACCTCCGCCTCTCGTTGGGTTGAGGGAGGACAATCACTCGACAGATGCGGCAAAAACTCAGCTAAGGCCGGGGTTTTGACCCCCGCTTCCGGAAACTCACCCATCATGGTGGAAATATGGACATTGCGCCCCAGGCGATAGGAGAGGGCTTCGAGAACAGCGATGGTAATTAGTTTTACCCCGAGGTACAACTGGGCCGTTTCCAGGTTCTTGCGGGTGCGTTCGACCAAACCGGCGTAGGTTTCATCATCCGGCTCACCCCGATATTGACTAAATACCACTTCCGGTTTGAGGAAGTTGATAAAGCCTTCCATCTTCTGAATCGAACGCCGATAGCCACGAACCGTATAGGAGTTAGCACTGATCAGTTCGTGATTGGTTTCCGGCAGAAGATTCCAGGTATTATCTAGAAATTCAGCCGAATTAGGGAGGGCAAAGTTTTCCACATCCCGATTGGCTAGACGCACAGCCCGCTTGACGGCCTTGTGAATGTCCTCATCCGCCCAGTCAAGCTTGAACTGATCGCGAGTGCGGACCAGGTTATGTTCTAGGCGATCGCTGGCAGTCCAGCCTTCAGCGGATACCCCTCGGAAGGGAATCGTGGCTTCAATGCAGGCAGAGATCCGCACTAAGTCTCCTAGAGATAAAAAGGGTTCTAGGGCCTTGGTGCCGATCACGGCGCTGAGAAACTCATTTTGCCCCCGAAACGGATCTAGGACTTGTTCTGGAGCGAACCCAAAGACCGACAAGACCATCAGGAAGTTGGTATCGTCAGGAAGTCCATCTAGGGGCAAAATCGATAATTTGCCATTGAGTTCTTCGATATAGGGGGAGATATAACGACTCACGTTGAGGTTAATGCCTGAGTCCACCTGAACGTAGACTAAGTCATGGAACAGTGCCGAGAGAACCTCAAGGGGGTCATCCGAACCGCCCACCTCAAAAATGTGAGACGGCGTATGGAAGTAGCGCCACTGTCCGGTCATCGCCTGTACGATCAATGACGCAATTGGTTCGATTTCCTCCATCGGTGGGGGGGCTGCCAGTTCCGAAATTGAGCCGACTAGGCTGTCCAGGCAGCGTTGGTAAGCAACTTCTAGCTCCATCAATCCCTCGTGATTGTTTCCCTGATTCCCGTGCATACGGTGGCAGACGACCTAAACTGTCGATGCACCTATTATCTGCCAGCATAACCTGAAGCCCGACCGGTTGCCGAAATTGTTCAGGATTGATTTCAATGGACTTGACACCGCAAACGCCATTTTCCCGTAAATTTTCTGCTCAGCCTGATTTGGAACCCACCATGTCTCTAGATAATGAAACCTCCATCAGCGATCTGCTCAGCCGTCAACAGGCGTTGACAATTGAACTGCAATCGCTGCAAGACCATCTTAACCGTCTTGTGCCTCAACTTGAACAGGCACAGATCCAAGCCCAGAAGCCCCCAGAGAAACCCGAGGGAACTTCTCCGGAAACGCTCCTAGCTTCGGCTACTCAGGCGGCCTTGGCTCGCTATGAGTGGAAGGCCAAGGTGGAGGGCCTCGAAGTGGCGATCGCCTGGACCCAAGAGCAAATTCAGCAGAAAGCTGAGGAACTCGACGGCTTGGAAGCGGCGATGGCGGAATTGGAACGCCGCAGTGAACAAACGGCGAAGGCCCGTCAAGGGGTCAGTCAGTTAAACCAGTCCATCGACGAGGTGAAACGGCAGTTGATTGAGTTGAAGGGCCAGGGCTGTCTTCATCTCTACACCGTTAACCTGCCGGAGTTTTCTCTCGATGAGCAAGGCCAGATTCAGGTTCGTCCTCATTCTTTCCGGATTCAATGAGTCTGCTGGGGTGAGAGATGGCAGCGGGGATGGGTCTTAGGGCGCCCTCGATGCTGTCCCAGCCGGACGATCATGGGGCGATCGCCATCCCCAATCGGGGTAAAATGTCAGCATAATTTGACATCTTAGATGCTAAACCGGTTGCAGCGGTTAGCGTAACATCTGGGATAAATGCTCAAAAGACATTAGCATGGGAAAAACTTTACATTTCAATTTATGAATGTTCGGGCAGGAACCCTCCTCAATAACGGGAAATATGCTATCGAAGCCCCGCTCGGTCAGGGCTATTTTGGTGCGACCTATCGGGCGACCCACGGGCAGCTCTGGCAGCCGGTCATTCTCAAAACCTTAGGCGATACCTTACTCAACCATCCCAATCGCAATGAATTTGCGCGTCAGTTTGTGGAACAGGCACGGCTGCTGGCCCGTTGTCAGCATCCTAACTTGCCCCGGGTCTTGGATTTATTTGATGAACAGGGACAAGTCTTTCTCGTCTTAGAGTATGTCTCGGGCAACAGCTTACTTGAGCGGGTTAATAGCCAGAGGCCCCTCTCGCCTCAGGAAGCATTAACTGTAATTCAACAAGTGGCCAACGCCGTTGAGGCTCTTCATCAACAGGGACTGTTGCACCGGGATATTAAACCCGAACATATCCTCCAAGTCCCAGGGGGCGATCGCCTCGTCCTTATCGAAATCGGCTTAACTCGTGACCTAACCACCGGCGCCGGACAAACCTACAGTGGCCTACTCTCTCCCGGCTATGCTGCCCCAGAACAATACAATGGCGCACCCTCTAGCCCCGCCACCGATGTCTATGCCCTGGCGGCCACGGCCTACTATCTCCTGAGCGGACAGCCTCCGGCCAGTGCCCCCCTGCGCGATCGCGTTCCCCTCAAATCCTTAGACGATGGCAGTCCTTTAGGCGCTGCCTTAGAAGAAGCGATCCTCACCGGTCTCGATCTCAACCCCCAAACTCGTCCGAGGAGCCTGCGTGACTGGTTGGCCGTACTCCCGGATGCCACCAGAGCCAGCTCAGGGGCCAGCCGCCCTCGTCCATCAACGCCCCAAGGGCCGGCCCCAACCGCTACTGAAGCAGCCCCAGCCCGGCCAATCTTTCAGCGTCCCTGGGTTCCCGCCCTCTTTGCGACCACCTCCGTAGTAGCCGCCATTGGCGGGGCCGCCGCCATGATGAGCTTACGCTCGGCGATGAGTCGCGTGCCTGAATCAGACCCCTCCCAACTGCTACAAAGTGATCCCAGTCGTGAGGGCAGTCCTCGCTTACGTCAGACTCCTGATTCGAGTCGCCCCCGTAACGGCGAGGCGCCCTTGCTAGAAATTGATGCCTGGACTCCCGTTGAACCCAGCGGAGATGGTGAATACACCCGCAACCGTTGGAGCGATCCCCAACCCGAGAGCCGCGATCGCTCCTCCTCTTGGTCAGGTCCGAGTGCAACCCCACAGAGCCAAAACTACAGTAACCGAGATCCATACCCTGAGCCTCATGAACCCAGAGAGTACCCGGCTGAGCCAGAGACCTACGAGGCTCCCTACAGTGAAGACCTCGATCCCTACGATGACCCCCTGCTGACGGATAAACCCTTTACGGGCAATGAACGCCTCGACGTTCCCAGTTGGTCTGAGCCAGTTCCCGAGTCCTTAGAACGGCCCTGGGGCAGTGAGCCGGACTGGGGGGCCAATCCTGAGGCTAAAGTGCCGGACTCAGTTCAGGAAGACCCCTGGCAGCGACAGTATGAGAAACAAATGCCTAGGACCCGCTCCACTCAAAGCTAAGCTAATCCTGAATCAAGGTCTCGAGTTGTCTAATGCCCTCGTCCCTGCCTGGGATATCTCTGGGAATCGCTAGTATTTTCTGGGGATCTGCCCACATCACCCCGAGTCACAACTGCTATAATTTTGTTAAGGAAGCTTAATAATCAAATCCACACATGAGTAAGTCCCCGGTTCACGCCTTCTTTGTTGGTCGTATCCTCGCAGAAGAAATCGGCGCAGTCCTAGAACGGACCGTCTCAAACTCCCTCAGTGCCTTTGGTCAGTTTGACGCTGAACAACGGGAAAACCTACGTCAGTTCTCTGAACGAGTTGTCGAACGGGCTGAGCGGGTTGAGTCCGATCGCACCACAGGAGGATCATCCTCAGGGAGTCGCCCCGTGTCCACCGATCAGGATTTACAGGCCTTAATTGACGGTTTACGCGCCGAAATTGCTGAGTTGCGGTCTGAACTGCAACGCTACCGCAATCGTAGTGATAACGACTAATTCCAAAACTGCCTCCCCCATCTACCCGCCAACTTCATCGAGAACGTCGAGTGTCTGCTCTGTCTGAGGACTCCTTGCCCCAATCGACCCGCTCCGAGCGATCGCCCCTCGATCGCTCGTCTGCTGATCATCATCGCCGGCCGCGAGGCGATCGCTCCCTACTCCCGACTGCTTCCTCCTACCGCTGGAACCGTCCCAATTACTCCCGCAACCGCCGCCGCATTGAGATTTGGTCCTTTGTGGGCCGATTCCTCTTTGACTTGTGGCTCAATGACCGCAAATGGAGTTATTGGGGCGGCTACAGTGATGCCAAGTTGGCCGCCCGCCGCCGTCGCCTCGCCATCTGGATTCGCGAGACATTCCTCCAACTCGGTCCCACCTTCATTAAACTCGGACAACTGTTTTCGACGCGCTCGGATATCTTTCCGGCCGAGTATGTGGAGGAATTGTCTAAACTCCAGGATCGGGTTCCCGCCTTTAGTTCCGAACTGGCCTACGAGATTATCCAAGAGGACTTCGGTAAACCCGCCCAGGAACTCTATCGCTATTTTGACCCCGTCCCCCTCGCCGCCGCGAGTCTGGGGCAAGTTCATAAGGCCCAACTCAAAAGTGGGGAAGAAATCGTCGTTAAAGTCCAACGACCGGGACTGAAACGACTGTTTGACATTGACTTGGGTATCGCCCGGGGCGTGGCCCTCTACCTACAAAATCACTCCAAATGGGGCAAGGGCCGCGATTGGATGGGCATCTACGATGAATGTTGCCGCATCCTCTATCTCGAAATTGACTACCTCAACGAAGGACGTAATGCCGATACCTTCCGCCGTAATTTTCGCGGGGTGGACTGGGTGCGGGTTCCTCGTGTCTATTGGCGCTATACCTCCGCACGGGTGCTGACCCTGGAATATCGCCCAGGCATCAAAATCAGCCATTATGAAGCCCTCGAAGCCGCTGGGTTGGATCGCAAGCATTTGGCCAGTTTAGGGGCGATCGCCTATCTCAACCAACTCCTCGATCATGGCTTCTTCCATGCCGATCCCCACCCCGGGAATTTGGCGGTGAGTCCTGATGGGGCCTTGATTTTCTACGACTTCGGCATGATGGGGCAAATTACCTCCAATTTGCGGCAGAAGTTGATGGAGTTGTTTTTTGGCGTCGCCCAGCGGGATAGCGAGCGCGTCGTTCAAGCCCTCATCGCCGTCGAAGCCTTAGCCCCGATGCAAGATATCGGTCCCGTACGGCGATCGATTCAATACATTCTCGACAACCTCATGGATAAACCCTTTGAGGAACAGTCCGTTGAAGCCATCACCGATGACCTCTATGAAATCGCCTATGATCAGCCCTTCCGCTTTCCAGCAACGTTTACCTTTGTCATGCGTGCCTTTTCGACCCTGGAGGGGGTAGGCAAAGGTCTCGATCCTGACTTTAATTTTATGGAGGTGGCGAAACCATTCGCGTTTGATCTTATGAACCAAGGACGAGAAGACTATGGCAATGGCATTCTTTCAGAGTTGAGCCGTCAGGCCAGTGAAGTGAGTTCAACCGCCCTGGGACTCCCTCGGCGTATTGAAGACAGCCTCGAAAAACTAGAGCGCGGTGACGTGCGAGTGCGAGTTCGGGCCACGGAAACCGATCGCCTGCTACGACGCATGAGTAACATGCAGATGACAACAAATTACACGCTTCTTGTGAGTGCGTTGACGTTGTCCGCTACGATTTTAGTAGTCAGTGGCGAAGTTTGGTTAGCCGCAGGCGTAGCTGTTTTGGCGATCGTCTTAGTCATTGCCCTACTCCGACTCATGGCGCGTATTAACCGAGCGGATCGCTTCTGATTGGCTCTATCACCCGCAATTTTATAATTTTCAGGTTATGAAACCAGCCTTTGCCGGCAAGACCGATAAAGGTCTAATCCGGGCCGTCAACCAGGACGCTTACCACATCGATGACGCCGGGCGCTTCTTCATCGTCGCCGACGGGATGGGGGGTCATGCAGCCGGACAAGATGCCAGCCGCATTGCCAAAGAGGCGATCTGTCATCACCTCGATCTTGGCTATAACAGTGAAGATGACCCCGAGACCCTTCTGAGAAAGGCGTTTATCGGTGCGAACAAGGCCATCATGGAGGATCAACTGGTTCATCCTGAGAATGCCGACATGGGGACAACCGCCGTCGCCATTTTGCTGCAACCGGGCCCCAATGGTGAGAGTCTTCAAGTCTGGTGTGCCAATTTAGGAGACTCGCGGATTTATCGCTTCCGTGATGAAACCCTCGAACAAGTCACCGAAGACGATACCTGGGTCGCCCAAGCTATCAAAGCCGGAGTTCTCCCCGCTGAGGAAGCCCGAGAACATCCCTGGCGCCATGTGTTATCCCAATGTCTCGGCCGGGAGGATATGGGTGAACTCGAAATTCTCAGCCTTGATGTGGCCCCCGGGGATCAATTCCTTCTCTGTAGCGATGGACTCAGTGAAGAACTCACCGACGATCGCATCGCCGCAGAACTCGCTGCCAGCAAAGATTGTCACGACGCTACCACCCGCCTCATCGAAACCGCTAAGGCTGAGGGAGGACGGGACAATATTACGGTGGTTTTGCTGAGGTTTTAGGGGAAGAGGGTAACCACAGAGCCACAGAGGACACGGAGAGAAGAGGTCGGAACCCTTCCCTGCTAGAAGCCAGGAGGGGATGCTAGGTGGCCTGTCTTTTTCCAGCATAACCTTTGTATCCACCCGATCGGGACTTCCCGGTCGGGTGGTTCAGAATGAGCATTTTTACCGTTGACAAATTGCTAAAACATGGATCAGAGGATAGGGAACCTCGATGAAGATTGTCCCGTCCTAAAAAATATCTGGGTGCAGATGTTGCAATTCCTGTCAAATATTTGTTATATTTTGTAACAACGCAGGACAGGTCACTCTCAACAAGGTTACGACCCTAGAGTTGAGCCAGTCTTGAGAGACCCTGACCCAGTTCCTGATATTGACGAGACGATTCGCTTGAGAGGTACATCCCATGGACCAACCGATCCAACTCAGTCTCGAACAGCAGTTTAGTCTGCGTTCCTTCGAAACCCAAGTGGCTCAGATGAGTCATGAGCAAGCGCAACAGTTCCTTCTGAAACTGTACGAGCAAATGATGTTGCGCGAAGTGACTTACAAAAATCTACTCAAACACCAATGGGGGATCGAACCCAACGGAATGTCGTAGAGCCATCTCCTAAGACTCTCTCAGAGCGACCTCCGTCTCTGGCTCAGTTCCTGATTTGTGGGAAATGATCTGGGGATGCCGGGGCGTTACTGGAGACTCCCTCATGGGGCTTGTTGCTCCCCCTATGATTACCTAGGTCATCACAAATTCGACTACCCTAGGAATGAATCATGTCTTCGGGACGCAAGCTTTATATGTTTCAAAACCTTCTCATCTGTACCGACTTAAACGACGGTCTACATCGCCTGGTTCGCTTCGTTCCTAGCCTGGCCGCCTCAGGAATCCGTAAACTCGTTTTCTTCCACTCTGTCCGAGTCGATGACGATCGCGGCGTTCCTAAAGTGGATAAAGCCGCTATGGAAGCCGCTCGTCAATCCCTTTCTATCGCTCAGGAGAATGTCCCCGATGGCGTTGACGTTGAGGTGGTGGTTGAGTCTGATCGCATTGTCGACAACATCCTCCACACCATCAAAACCCATCACTGTGATCTGGTGCTTCTGGGAACCGACAACAAAACGCTACTCAACGAGAAACTCTTTGGCAGCACAACCGCCGAACTGGTAGAACGGATTAAGATTCCCCTCTTAGTCGTCCGTCCGGCCTTGATGTCGACCTATACGCGAGAAGAACTCGATCTGCGCTGTCGTCATCTGTTGCGCTATCTCCTCATTGCTTATAATGACGGCCAGACCGCCAAGGATCTGGTTCAACAGATTAGTCAGGTGGCCCGCGATCGCCCTGACAACTCTCTAGAATCCTGTCTGTTGGCTTGGGCCATTGAGTCCAAACACCGCCGCGAAATTCCCCAGTCGCAAACCCTCGAAGAGGCTCAACAGGCCCTAACGACTGTCAAAGAGGAACTCGAACAGTTAAACCTAACCGTGACCACTGAAGTGCGGGAGCAAGAGCGATTGAAGGCGATGATGGACTTAGCCATGGAGTATGACATCAGTGCGATCGCCGTCAACTCCCCCAGCATTCCCCGGCTTCTGGAATGGTCACGGCCCAACTTTGCCAACCTTCTCTTACGCCGTAGTTGGCATCCCGTTCTCTTCTTCCCAGATCCCGACTAAGGCAAAATTCTCCGAATCGGAGACCGAAATGTGATAAGTATAGGGTGAAAGTCCTTACATTCAGCGACGTTAAACAAAACGATGTTTTCACTTATTTTTCAATTCTGCTTAGCAGCCCTAGTCCTCTGGTCTTTCATTATGGTGGTTGGGGTTCCCGTGGCCTACGCCTCTCCCCAAAATTGGGATCAGTCCAAAGGACTCATCTGGATTGGCTCGGGAATTTGGGTGGCCTTAGTGATCGCCGTGGGTGTTTTAAACTACCTCGTCGTTTAAACCAACCCCAAAAACGCATAAGGAGGAATCTCACCTGGGATCCCTCCTGGGACTCCTCGTCTCGATGAAAAGAGAAATCGCCAAACGAGATAAGACACTAATAATCCCTAAAAACTAGCCCCAATGGGCTTTTGTGACGATTAAAACGTCCATTAGTAATTGTCTCTATCTCCTCAGATCATCCCCCCTCTGTATCTCACCTCAGCCTCCCTAAAGATTTATGGCAGTTTTTGAAGGAACGTTTGCCAGCGTCGCTCCGTACCGCTTCGCTATTGTTATCGCCCGTTTTAATGATCTCGTCACCGAAAAGCTACTCGGTGGCTGTCAAGACTGCCTCAAACGTCATGGCATCGATGTGAACCCCGAAGGGACCCAGGTCGATTATATTTGGGTTCCCGGAAGCTTTGAAATTCCCCTTGTGGCTCGACAACTGGCCCTCAAAGGCAACTACAACGCCATTATCTGCCTCGGAGCCGTCATTCGCGGTCATACCCCTCATTTTGACTACGTGGCGGCGGAAGTCTCTAAAGG
>SMDP01000074.1:15644-19259 GCA_012911965.1 Geitlerinema sp. P-1104 | reverse complement strand
AGATCGCGACTCCCGGCGGCGTCTTGGCTTGAGTTGGTCAATTGAGCTTGTGTCGGTTTGGCGATGACCATACGTCTTTCCTTCCTCTTCTAAGAGTTCTGTGCTGGACGTAAGAGCGGCTCACTATGTCTCACCTGCCACTCTGTCCACTTCTACTTTTAACAAAAACTCTATGGAATTTCTAGAGGGATGACGGAAAAGTTTATATTTATTTTTGTTTCAGATCAGGATGACCTATTTTTAGGGTCGCTCTAACATGGTGAAATGACTTTTAGGATGATTGCTGCGATGATTGGTAGTCCAGGATACAAGGTCCTGGGGATTATAACAAAAAATACCGAAAATTGCAATGGAAAAGGAGGAGGAATTAGTCAGGATTTCGCTTCTGATTCTTGTTCGGAATCTGCGTGGTGTAGACTCTTTTTAAACTGTTTCGTTCCTGGTGATTTCTTGGGCGGCGCCTTGTGGGTGCAGGCGGCAGAGCCGCCCAGAGTCTGTGTCATGGTGAGCCATGACACGAGGAGAAGGGAGGAGGGGAATCTAAATTAGGCAATAAATAGCCGCTGATTGTTATCAATTATTCGGGGTTAAGTATTGTTGAATCATGGCGACGAGTTGTTTGAGTCGAACGGGCTTACTTAAATAATCCGTTGCTCCGGCGGCTAGACAGCGATCGCGATCGCCCTCCATGGCCAAAGCCGTCAGAGCAATAATGGGAGTGGAGACAAACTGAGACATGGCCCGAATCCGTTGCATCGCCTCTAAGCCATCCATTCCCGGCATTTGGATATCCATAACAATCAGATCGGGGGAGAGAGCCTGAGTTTTTTCAATCGCCTCCTGACCATTTTTAGCCAGCTCCAAACGATAGCCTTTAGCGGTTAAATAACTCGACATGGTGATGATATTTGCCTCTTGATCTTCGACCAACAAAATCAAAGGGGACTCAGTAGCTGTCTGCTCAATCAAGTTAGAGATTCCGCTTTGATTAGAGGTTGAGGTATTAGGAAGTTTGAGACTCGCCTGATAGGGTAAATCGAGCGTGAAACAACTGCCCACTCCTACCTCACTGGTGACTCCCACCTCACCGCCATGTAACTCAACAATGCGTTTTGTCAACGCCAATCCTAAGCCAGTCCCTTCATATTGGCGATTGAGGGCGCTATCAATTTGTATAAAGGGTTGAAACAGTTTTTTGATATTGGTGGCTGTAATGCCAATTCCCGTATCGATGACGGAAAAGCGGAGATAGCGGCGGTCTTCGGCTTCAGAACCGGGAGTCGTTAATGTGACTTGTAGGGTAATATGTCCCCCTTCGGGCGTAAATTTAACGGCATTATTGAGCAAATTAACTAAGACTTGGCGAATTCGTCGTTCATCGAGGACAATATCCGGCAGATTGGCGGGGATATCAACGGTCAGTTGAATCTGCTTCTTGAAAGCTTGCTGTTTGACAAACGTGAGACTTGATTGACACAGGGGTGCGATCGCCGTGGGAGAACAGTCTAAGTCCACCTGGCCCGACTCAATTTTGGCCACATCCAATACATCATTAATCAACGCCAACAGATGAGATCCACTCCCATCGATGGTTTGTAGGGCCTTTTCTTGTCGGGGAGTCACGGGGCCAAAGATCTCATCTTGCAACGCTTCGGTCATTCCCAGAATTGCGTTGAGGGGGGTGCGCAGTTCATGACTCATGTTGGCCAGAAACTCATCCTTGAGGCGAGTGGCGCGGATGAGTTCCTCGTTGCGTTGAGTAAGCTGTTGTTGGGCCTGTTGACGTTCGCTGAGTTCCTGTTGTAACTGCTCAAATAGGTGGGATTGCTGAATGGCGATCGCCAACTGGAGTGAAAATTGCTGCGCCAAATCAAGATCCGACTGTTGCCAAGAGCGAGGGCCATCACATTGGTGAATGCACAACAATCCCCATAAGGTATCTTGACAGAGAATCGGCATCACCACGTTAGCCCGCACCTGAAACTGAGACAAAATCTGGATATCAGGGTCTTTAACGGTACTGCTCTCAATATCCTCAGCGAGATTGTACCGTCCCTGAGCGTAGAGACGGGCATCGTTTTCCCCAAAACCATAATCTTGGAGATGAACCCCCAGTAAGGAAGGGAAACTATTCGTCAGGGACTCCGCCACAAACTCACCCTCATGGCGACTAGAGTTAGAATGAAACTTAAAAATTGCCACCCGACTTGCATCAAGACAATTGCTAATCTCTCGACAGGCGGTGTCAAAAATTGTGGGTAAATCCAGGGATTGACTGATGCGTTGATTGGTCTCTCGCAAGAGCCGTTCTCGTTGCGCTTGCTGCTCAATGGTTTGTTCGGCTTTTTTGCGATCGCTAATATCCGTATGAGTGCCAATAAACCGCAGGGGCTGTCCCTCAGCATCCCGTTCCACAATGCGCCCTTGGGCTAAAATCCAGCGATAGGAGCCATCTTTACAACGCGCACGATGTTCATTGCAATATAGCTCCGTTTGCCCTTGAATATGTCGCTCCACGTCCTCGTTAACTTGGCCTAAATCCTCAGGATGAATCCGAGTTTCCCACTCCATCAACTTGTTCTCAATCTCATGCTCCTGATAACCCAGCATGGATTTCCATTGTTTATTAAACCAAATTTCCTGGGACTTCATATTCCAGTCCCAGAGTCCTGTGTTGGCCGAGGCCAGAGCCAGTTCTAAGCGCAGTTTACTTTCTTGCAGTGCCTGTTCTGCTTCAGTGCGTTCCTGAAGTGCCGCTTTCTGGGCGCTAATATCCACCACTACACAAACAGAACTCTCATCAGTTTGAGATAACATCGCCACCCCAATTAACACAAACACCAAATGTCCATCGTGATGCCGATATGCCTTTTCAAAGGGGTGAATAAATCTAGATTGGCGTAGATGTTCAATCACCTGCAAATCTTGCTCTCGATAGTCAGGGGGGGTGATTTCTGCCCAGTTCATTAAACCCGCCTCGACTTGGGCGCGGCTATAGCCCAACATCTCTAAAAAGCGATCGTTGGCCTCGATGATGTCTCCGGTAAAATTGGTAAACATCATCCCCACTACGTTAGAGTCAAACACCCGCCGAAAACGAGTTTCACTGGCTTGTAAAGCACCTTGAGCTTGGCGGATGTCGGTGATATCTAAATTCACCCCAATCACGCTGATGGGCTGACCGGCTTCATCCCGAACCACTAACCCAGAGGCTTTAATATAGTGGAGGCTGCCATCGGGATGCAGGACGCGAAATTCGGTGTTATAGTCGGCTTCTCCTAAAATGGCTTTCTGGATGAGGTCTGCGGCGGCTTGGCGATCGTCGGGATGAACGCCATTAGCCCAAACTTCGTAAGGGACTACGGATTCTGAGTTGGGAGACTCTGAAGGATAATCAACCCCATAGAGGGCATACATCTGCTCATCCCAAGTAATTTGATTTTGGCGAATATCCCAATCCCAAAAGCCGATGTTTCCCGAAGATAAGGCAATTCTGAGTCGTTGGGAGAGTTGGGAAATTTCCGCCTCGGCTTGTTTGCGTTTGGTCATATCCCGGGCGACCCAAATCACCCGGCGATCGCTCAGGGGAGAAATACTGGCTTCAAAATAGATGCG
>SMDP01000074.1:12005-15331 GCA_012911965.1 Geitlerinema sp. P-1104 | reverse complement strand
ACAATATGGGTCTGGCCCACTTGAATTAGACTTCCTGAGATATCAACGGGAATTTCTGAACCATCGGCCTTGAGAATCCGGGTATCTAAGACCCAAAGCTGTTTTTGCTCAATAATCCCCTCAAAATCCTTGAGAATGCGGTCTAATTCCTCGGGGGGATGGAGTTGGCTGACATGTACGGGCGATCGCTCTAGGCTCAGTCCGCTGAACTCCTCGTGGGAGTAGCCGAATAAGTCCTCGGCGGCGCGGTTGGCTTCAATCAGGTAACCTTCAGGGGTGGCTAGGAGAATGGCATCAGTCGCGCCTTCCATGAGGCCACGATAGCGGGCTTCGCGAGCTTGTAACTCGGCGGTGCGTTGCTCGACTCGGCTTTCAAGTTCGCTATTTAAAGATGCTAGGGCCAGTTGCGCGGTTTGGCGCTGGTTAATCTCGTTCTGGAGTTGTTGATGTTGGGTGGCTTGTTTGAGGGCGATCGCCAATTGAATCGAGAGGGCCCGCAAAAGTTCGATTTCCCCGGTTTGCCAATCTCGGGGCTGATCTCGGTGACTGGTAATCATCAACCCCCAGAGGTGATCATCGACGACAATCGGCACCATCAGCTTAGCCCGAATATCAAAGCTCAATAACAGCTCCTGATGGCACAGGGTCATGGACTCATCATAAATGTCTCGCACCACCCGCACGCGACCTTGGCGATAGGGTTCGAGCCACTCTGGCGTCACACAGGGGTCATTGGCTTCACTGTGCAACACGGAACGACCGCCAGCAATAATCGATTCGGCAATGACGACACCGTTCAAATTGTCTTCAAGTTGGTAGATAATGACGCGATCGCAGCTCAACACCTGCCGCACTTCATCCACCGCCGTCTGGAGAATGGTGGCTAAGTCTAGGGAATTGCGAATGGTTGTGGAAATATGCAGCAGCAGGCGATCGCGCTGGGCTTGAGATTGAATCCTCTGGGTTTGTGTCGCCACCTCGACTTGCAGTTCCCGGTTACGAGATTCCAGCAGCGCCAGTTTTTCGGCTTCTAAGCGGTTGACCCGCTGTTTGAGGTTTTCTGCCAAATAATAGAGTTCAATGGGGTTAAACGCCCGTAGAAGGGTAGTTTGGGTGACAAGTCCTACTAGGTTCGCCTCATCTGAGGTGACCACCACCCGCCGAATCCGCCGTTCCTCCATCTGTTGCTGGGCGGCCCAGAGGCTGTCATCGGCGTGAACGGTAAACAGGGGAGAACTCATCACCGCTTGGGCGCGGGTTTCGGTGAGACTCCCACCGACCGCTTGAAATTGCACAATATCCCGCTCGGTGATAATGCCCACCGGACGCTCTATGGGTGCGTCGGGGTTCCCATCCAACTCGGTAATAATCACGCAACTGATGCGGTTTTGCGCCAATAATTGAGCGATGTCTAGGAGGGGGCGATCAGCTGGTGCGGTAATGACATGGCGGGTCATCACTTCCCCCACCAACCGCAATCGCATCAAATCTACGGGACGGGTCAGTTTTTGCAGGCTTTCGTAGCTAATCAGACCGATGAGGCGCTCTTGGTCATCGACAATGGGCAAATGGCGCAAACGATGCTGTTGTAAAACGCTGAGAGTGTTAAAGATATCCGTTAACTCTGACTCTTTCAGGGTCACGACGGGCTGAGTCATGACTGAACGCACCGGGAGATGATCAAACAGTTGGTTTTGGGCGCTCAAACGAACAATATCCCGTTCGGTGAGAATACCAACAATCTGATCGGTGTTCACCACAACCAGAACGCAACTCGAAGACGCGGGGCGATCGCCGTGGCGGTCTAAGTCTGAGGCTCCTGAATCGGGAAAACCGCTCATGGCGGCGATCGCCTCGCCGACGGTCGCATCAGGGGAGATGACCCGGGGATGAGGCAGAATCGCCGCTCTTAACTCAGGGGCCGCCAAATCGTCATTGCCATAGGAACTAGACATAGGAACGCGCTAATCGGGAGACATCTAACTACAGCATAATAGAAAACTCTTGAAATAACTTCTCAATTAGCTATTGTTAATGATGAATAGTCCGTCTACAATCCCACACAAAAGTAGGGGCCACAAGATGCAGCCCCTACTTTTATGATCTGGGTTTTATGATCTGAGTTTCTAGAGAGTCATCGACAGTTCAGCCATAGCCTTGGAAAGCTAAAAAACATCAATTTTTCCTGATACTTGCAGCCTGTGAATCTCCAGTTTGAACGAACGGCTGACTTCCAAGCTGGAAACCTTACGCCACCAACTCCGTAGCCCGTTTGGCCAAATTCTCCGAGGTAATGCCATTAATGGCCATCACCGCCGCCGCACTGGCTGCCGTGTCACCCCGTTTCCAGGCAAACACATCCCGAGGGCAATGACTGCGTAACATCACCGGTTCCAACATGGCACTAGACCCACCTGTGACCGCCAACAGAGCATCACCGTCAAACATTTGGGCAAAACTGGCATCATCCACAAAGCCGCCATCCTTCTGACTCGACATCTCCCAAGCCACATCGGAAGAACGATAGAGACGGCGGGGACTCACCACCGCCACAATTTTGCTGCCAATGCCTTGCTCTTGCAACTGTTGGGCCGCTTCAACCACCGGCAACAGGACCATATCCCCTAACACCGCAAAGACCACCGTTTTCTCGCCGGGAGTCTCTTGCAAGACCACCGCCCCATCCTGCAACGCTTGACGGGTTTGGGCGAAGGTGGTGCGAATCGGGAGGGGGGACTTACTAGCGGTAATGGTGATCCCTTTATTCTTCTGTCCCAACGCCCACTCATAACAGGCTTGAATACTGTTGGCATCCACGGGGAAGAGGGGGAACACATTGCCATTACGCATCATGGCGGCAAAATAGTTTTCAATCTCAGGCCGTTGGTGCGTCCAGCCATTACGTCCCTGTTCCAAGGCCCCCGCCGTAAATAGGGTAATCGTGGCTGGGGTGGGACGGCGCAATTCTGCCATGGCTTGGGTCACCGTTTGCCAAATGGGGAGACCATTCACCACAAAGGACTCATAGGAACACCACAGGGTCCGTCCGCCAAATAGGGCTTGTCCGGCGGCTAAGCCAGCACAAGCGTCTTCGCTGAGGGGTTCATAGACTTGACCCCCCGGCTGTTGAAAATAGGTGTCGTCGGGGGTGGGGTGAATAATGTTGAGGGCAATATTGATATTGTTAATCCCCGAGGCCGCATTTCCATCGGCGTTGGTGACGACGAAATCGGGGTCCTGTTTACCCACATAGCCGACGAGTTCCCCCATGGCGGTGGTGGCCACCTGTTTATCGCCGCCGACGGGAAACTCATTCAGGGGCAGGG
>SMDP01000074.1:0-11815 GCA_012911965.1 Geitlerinema sp. P-1104 | reverse complement strand
TCGTTTGTGAACGCCGGCCCCTTTGAGTTGTTTGACAATCAACACCGTCAGGGTTCCGTTGAGGGCGGACTGGGCGGCGTTGTGGACGGCTTGGAGTAGGGCTTGGGTGAACTCTAGGCGTTTCTCTAGGGAGAATTGGGTGCTGTCGACGTAATCGCCGGGCTGGTTGGCGTCGTCGTAGTCTTTGGCGTCGATGAGGATAATCTCTTGGAAGCCGTTGCCGGACCAATACTCCCGCATTTCGGTGTTGGTTTTGGTGGAGACCATGCTGTGGTGTTCTTGGCTATAGCCGTTCCAAACCAAAATGGGTAGAAAGTTGGTGACGTTGGGGTAGGCGGTGTTGAAGTGACCGAAGCTACTCATGACGTAGGGTTCGCCGATACCGCCGTCGCCGATGGTGACGGGGAACAGCACGCCGGGGTTGAGTTTGGCCCCGGCCATGGCGAAATGTTGCCCTTGGCCCAGGGGACCGGCGGGGTTGAGGAGGCCGGGGATTTGCCCGGAGAGGTGACCCAGGAGGCCGTGGGTTTCCCGGAAGCGATCGCGCAGTTGTTGGACGGTGCTGATGCCCATGTCTTCGAGGGAGCGATCGAGGAAGACGTTACTGTAAAATCCGGGGGCGTGGTGTCCGACTTCGGTAATGATGTTTTTGTAGCCCAACATGACCAGGGCGGCGATCGCATCGGAAATACTGGCAAAGCCACCAGGATGACCGGAGGCTTTACTGGAGGTTACTTGTAGGGTCAAATAGCGCAGGGCATCGGCGGCCAGCAGGGTTTGATAGGCGGCGGCTTTGTCCCTGAGGTCGGCAATGGCCGTTGCACCCTCGGCAATGGCGGGCTGGCTGCCGTAGGTCTCCCAACCGGGGAGACTCTCAGCAAAAAAATGAATGCCTTGACAAAACTCTGGGGCTGTGGTAAGAGCGGACGGAGTAGCTGCGGTCATAGGGAAATGCTTATCTATAAAACTGGGCAATCTTAAAGGACATTTTAGCGGCTTTTGTAACTTTAACAACTATTTTGTTGTTCAAATACGGGCAAGAAATTCTAATCCGAGAGATTAAAAATTCCGTGAATTAAGACAATTCCCAGGGCCGACAGAACCACGCTAATGACGAGAATCCACCATTTTTGCGGGTGGTAGGTGTTGAGTTCGATCGCCTGGCGGATGTCAAAATAATTCTTAGTGGCGATCGCCACCATCAGTAATCCTAATAAACAAGCCATCAGTCCCAACAGCCAACTTTGACGCACCCCCAACATCCCCTCGGGGAGAATCTCATCAATGCGGGCCAGGACAATTCCCAATCCCATCAACCCCAAGGCGGTTCGCATCCAAGCCAGATAGGTGCGTTCGTTGGCGAGGTGATCTCGGGTTCGTGAGGCGGACTTGGGGGAGGGAGATTTGGGATCTGAGGTCATCGGTGAAGCCACTCAAGCAGAACAGCACGACATTGTAAACAGGTCAGTTCCGTTAATAATGTCGCGATACCCGCTTCAGTGCAAGGATAGGTCAGCAGGCCCGGCGACAGAGTTTCAGGCTGAACGTCAATCTCAGCCACAAAGCCAAACAACCTTTGATTGGAAAATGAGCTATTCACGGGCCAACCCTGGTCATTGAGAGGCGTTAGGTCTAGGATTTGCTCTGGAGTTAGGTCCAATTCCCGCCCGAGAATCCCCTGGGCCGCTGTTTCCGGGGCGGTGTTGGGGGGGATGCGTCCGCCGGGAAAGTCGAGGCTGACTTGGGCGATACCGGGGCGATAACTGGGGGAAGGAAGCAGGAACTGACCTTGGGCCTGGGTGACAATGATGGCGGAGTCGGCTTTCTCAACTCGCCAGTAGTCTAGGAGGCGATCGCGATCGTCTCGCAACCGTTCGCCAATGAGAGTGAACCAAGGCGATCGCATCTGCACGAGTTGTTCAAGGGTTGTCCAAGATTTTGCCACAGCCACGCCTCCTCAGTTCTCGATCGCGAGTTTAAACAAACACAAACAGCGTCACCAAAATTTGCAAACTCAACAATAACGGCCAATAGATTAGTTTGGGCAGAAGATTGTTGTTATATTGCAACAGCGCATTCTCCGAGCCTTTGGCGACCATGATGGCATTAAAGACAACCACCAAAATCATAATGTACAGCACAAAGTAGAAGTACTCAATATAGATGATACCCCCAGTTGCCAACTGACTGCGAAGATTGATTTGGTCTAAAATCAGGATAAAGGAAAAGCCTCCCGACGCGCCAATGACCCCCGAAGCACTAAAGCCGAGTTGGTTATCATCGGTCTTGTAGCGAACTAGGTATTGAACCCCAAACAACAAACCTGACACCACAATAACGCGCATCATTTTGGTGATGATAACCGTCAAGAGGTCTCGCTCTAAATCCACTTCAAAATAGAGTTCTGGAAAATCCTTGATCTGAGTTTCTCCCATGAAGCCAAAGTTAGAGTTATAGCTGTTGAACCGGTAGCGAAAAAAACTATGTTTGATGTTCCAACCCGGTAGCACCATATTTTCAGAAACCTCCAGCCCCGGAAGCGAGAGGGGAACCATCAAGTCATAGGCTCCTAGATCCGGCGTCAAAATTACATTCGAGGCAAAGTCTTGATGCCAAATTCGCAGCCAACCCTGTTGATTATCAAAGGGATATTTACTATAATCAAATGTTTGGCGGAGCGTTGCCTGAAAATGCCAACCAATTAACTCCCCATTGAGCAACTCTTGGCGGTAAGCTTCCTGACTGCTAAAGGCGATCGCTTCGGGCAAGACAAAACCGCGCGTCACGCCCTCATGTAGCTCATCATCATAGCGTTGCCAAATATATCCCGTTACAAAGAAATCATTAGCATTTTTGAACTCCATCGACTGAAGAAATACCCCCGTGGGCAAAAAAATTGGCTCAGATAGCCCTTGTGCAATGTTTTTGTCACGTTGACGGCTTAAGAATTGCTGTAGACTTGTCTCCGTAACTAAGGGAGGCGTTGTATCCTGAACCACCGTAACTTCCTGCATCTCCAACAGCCAGATGGCTAGAAGTCCCAAGGCCAGGACTCCCGATACGGACATCGAGAGCAGCCAAAGTTCTGAGACTTGATGACGGCGGGGAGGTAACGCCACCACCAGGGCGAACACAACCCCAAACATGACGAGAAGGCTTAACAGCACCAATTTGTTGGTTAAACTCACCGTATCGCCAAAGATATCCTCTCGAAATAGAACCACCCCAACGGACCAATTTGTGGAGGGAATCGATTGATAAATCATCCAAGAGGGGGCACCGCCACCTCGTTGTCCTATTCCTGATTCTCCGGCCACCATGTTGCGGGCGATCGCCTCAAGATCCGAGTCATTAAACTCCTGCGCCAAATCAATCATCGACCGTTGTTGTTGAACAAAACTGGTGATTGGGTGGTAAATCAACTGACCCGAGGACGTAATCACAATCGGATAGCCGGTTGTTCCTAAATCAAAGGATTGGAAAAGCTGGCTTAACTGATTGATATCATAGTTGGCATAGACAATCCCACTAGGGTCAGGAGCGTTAGCGTCAGGCAACGTAAAGGGAACACTATACTCAAGGATGATTAAGTTAATAATCGCACTAATGTAGGGATCGTTCCATTGCGCCCCCTCCAATAAAGGCTGACGATAGTAATCCGCCTCAAGGTAGTTTCTGAACTCCTCCGTATCAAACCGTTCAAACCGTTCAACCCCATCGGTCAGGAGCCGTTTAAAGTTAGGATGAAATAACTCGCGCTCCTCGCTAAAGGCATAGGGTTCATAGGCCACCGCCGTGGCTGAGAAGTTAGGGTTGGCCCGTAGGGTTTCCTCCAGACGAGCTTCGACTTCTGCGTTGTCTAAAGACCCTGAACTGAGAGCCTCAGCCAGAGCTTCAACCGTTGTTTCAAGATGCTCGAGTTCTGCATTGAGTTCAAGAACCGCGTCATCGAGTTTCTCTTGGGCTGAATTAAGAGCCGTTTGGATGGTTCCATAGCGTTCCCGCCAATAGGAGACGGCGGTGATTCCAGCTCCCAGGAAACTCGTAAGGCTCAGGACTAAACACCCCCGAACTAACCAGTCAATTTTAGTTGCAGGAGGAGTGGCGAGGCGATTCCAAATACTGAAAATCATGAGTTAAAACCGGGTTGATATCTCCCGGAGTAAACAGTAGAGCACATCAAGGCGATAACGGGACACTATCTGATTTTAAAGTGCTAGTAGTTCTGGAGGCGATCGCGCCCAATTTTTCTACAGCAGCTCTATACAAATACATATAGAGTCACCAGAATCTGCAACCCCAATAACAGCGGCCAGTACAATAGTTTTGGCAAAATATTGTTGTTGTATTTCAGCAAAGCATTGTCCGACCCTTTGGCGACCATGATGGCATTAAAAACAACCACCAAAATCATGATATACAACACAAAGTAGAAGTACTCAATGTAAATAATACCCCCAGTCGCCAACTGACTACGAAGATTGATTTGATCCAAAATCAGGATAAAGGAAAAGCCCCCCGAAGCGCCAATGACTCCTGAGGCACTAAATCCCAGTTGATTATCATCTTTCTTGTAGCGAACTAGATATTGAACCCCAAATAATAAACCGGAGACGATAATAACGCGCATCATTTTAGTAATGATAACCGTCACTAAGTCCCGTTCCAAATCCACCTCAAAATAGAGTTCAGGGAAATCCTTAACCTGAGTTTCTCCCATGAAACCAAAGTTGGAGTTGTAGCTGTTGAATCGGTAGCGAAAGAAACTCTGTTTAATGTTCCAGCCTGGTACTACCATATTGTCCAAGGATTCCAGCCCCGGAAGTGAGAGCGGAACCATCAAATCATAGGCTCCTAAATCCGGCGTTAAAATCACATTTGAGGCAAAATCTTGATGCCAAATGCGTAACCAACCCTGTTGATTATCAAAGGGATATTTACTATAATCAAAGGTTTGGCGGAGCGTTGCCTGAAAATACCAACCAATCAACTCCCCATTGGGTAAGTCTTGGCGGTAAGCTTCTTGACTGCTAAAGGCGATCGCTTCAGGTAAGACAAAGCCCCGTGAAATTCCTTCATGAATCTCATCATCATAGCGTTGCCAAATATATCCTGTCACGAATAAATCATTGGCATTTTTGAACTCCATCGATTGAAGAAACACCCCAGTTGGCAAAGAGAGTGGCTCAGATAGCCCCTGGGCGATATTTTTTTCACGTTGACGGCTTAAGAATTGCTGTAGACTCGTCTCTGTCACTAATGGGGGTGTTGTATCCTGAACCACCGTAACTTCCTGCATCTCCAACAGCCAGATGGCCACCAGTCCCAATGCCAGAACGCCTGACACCGACATCGAGAGTAGCCAAAGTTGTGAGATCTGATGACGATGGGGAGGTAACGCCACCACAAGGGCGAACACAACCCCTGACATTAACAGAAGACTCAAGAGTGTTAACTTGTTGGTTAACCGGGTCGTATTGCCAAAGATATCATCTCGAAATAGAACCACCCCAACCGACCAATTTGTGGAAGGAATCGATTGATAAATCATCCAAGAAGGCACACCCGCGTCACGTTTTCCAACTCCTGATTCTCCGGCAACCATGTTGCGGGCGATCGCCTCAAGATCTGAATCATCAAATTCCTGTGCCAAGTCAAAAATAGACCGTTTTTGTTGCACAAAACTGAGAATCGGGTGGTAAATCAACTGACCCGAAGAGATTACAACAACTGGATAGCCGGTTGTTCCTAAATCAAAGGATTGGAAGAGCTGGCGTAGCTGATTCAGATCATAGTTAGCATAGACAATTCCACTGGGATCAGGAGCGTCGGCGTCAGGCACTGTAAACGGAACACTATACTCAAGGATAATTGAGTTGATAATTGGACTAATGTAGGGATCGCTCCATTGCGCCCCCTCCAATAAGGGCTGACGATACCAGTCCGCCTCCAGGTAGTTACTGAAATCCTCCGTATCAAACCGTTCAAACCGCTCAACCCCATCGGTCAGGAGCCGTTTAAAGTTAGGATGAAATAGCTCACGCTCCTCACTAAACCCATAGGGTTCATAGGCCACCGCTGTGGCTGAGAAGCTGGGGTTGGCCCGTAGGGTTTCTTCGAGACGAGCTTCGACCTCTGCATTTTCTAAAGACCCTGAACTGAGATCCTCAGCCAGAGTTTCAACCGTTGTTTCAAGATGCTCGAGTTCTGCATTGAGTTCAAGAACCGCGTCATCGAGTTTCGCTTGAGCTGAATTAAGAGCCGTTTGGATGGTTCCATAGCGTTCACGCCAATAGGAGATGGCGGTGATTCCCGCCCCCAAGAAACTAGCTAGGCTCAGGATTAAACAACCCCGAACTAACCAATCCACTTTAGTCGTCGGAGGAGTGGCGAGGCGATGCCAAATAGCAACGGTCATACGTTAAAACCGGGCTAACATCTCCCGGAGTACACAGCGGAACAGATCAACGCAATAACAGGACAATCTTCGGAACTATTGAACGAGAATCCCAACCATAGGCTCAATCACCTAGGCTGGGATGAAGACGGTCTCTCAACGGGAGCACTCAACCGTCAATGGCCGTCAAGTCGCTCGTGGAGAAATAGGTTCCCCCGGAGGTGCGTTGAGATTTTGTAATTTGGGATCGTCAATCTCTGACGGTGGGGGAGCCGTCACATGAGCTTTTCCAGAAGAACTCGAGGACCGGGGAGGCTGAGAGGTGATGGGGGCTGGCGTTGGCCCCAAATCATCACTAAAGTCATCTCCAAAGGGGTCGCTGCTGAGATTGTCGTCATAGCGAGGCAGCGTGCTGGGTTCATTGAAACTCGCCTGCGCTCTCGGTTGCTCAGGAACCGGTGGCCGGGAACGAGGAGGGGGTGGAGGGGGGAGCGGTCGACTCTGTCCGAGTTCTTGAGCCAGTAGTGAGAACTGACTGCTGGCCTCAGCACTACTTTGACCCTGTTGTTGTTGACTTTCCTCTAAGACGGCGGTGATGGCCGAGACATCTTCTTGAATCAGATGTTCAACGCGATCGGCAAAACTGCGATAAGCCGTGCCATGACAGGACGAGTCACGATAGGGGCCACTGAGTTGGAAATACTGCCAGCCCTCGGTTTTCAGCATTTCTGCAGTTTTGCGATATTGAGTCCAGCGTTCCCCATAGTGGAAAAACTCTTCCACCGAGGCACTAATAGCGACCACCTGCGCCAAACTAAAGGTTCCCCAAAAAATGACATCTTTGGCTGGACCATCCCGTACATTCAGACTGACCATAGCGGGGATGACTACACCGCCGATAATCGTGATTAGACGGAGTCGGAAATGCTTTTTCTGGGACTCTCCCGACTTTTTCTCCAACCAGATGAGTTGGTCGAGCCAGCGAGATTTGACAAATTCTTTCTGGAGGTCCGAGATTTCGAGCTGGTCAATGAGACCGCCGAACTGTTCCTTCAGATAGTCGTTATAGGTTTTCTTTTTTTTGGCCATTGCTGTTATCTGGAGATGAAACAACTGTGACCCCACGGATTCGCTCTGAACAGTGAGCGACGTTTAGGGCCGACTTAGCTGTTCCAGCCAAGGGGGAGAACAGGATTCATTGAATGGGGGCATCTCGATGACTACGTTGATATAACATCAACCTAGCTGGCTCAGGGGTTGTGACCTGTTTAACGGTCACAGGCTGATACCCTCAACAGCAGTATATGGGAATTTTCGCCCAGAAACCAAACCAATTTGCAAAATGGTGTTGCTGATAGTCACTGAAGGCTTCCCATGGCCGTGAAATGAGTTTCCAGGGCGCTTTTCACTGGGGTCAAATCATCACTCAAAACTAAGCGCTGCAAATAGCCTGAGGCTAAAAGGGTTTGGGCGCGAGGATCACTGTCTTCTCCCCGGAGGGCCGCTGCGAGGAGATCGGCGGTACGGCCACTCCCTTCAAAGACCCAAGTCGGCCGTTGTTCTGTGACGCTCCAGCGGACATCCTGCCAGGTGATCTCGCCCCCATTGCTGACTAGGGTGGCATGGGGCGCTCCCTCAGCAAACTGGGTGGCTAGTTTCGCCAGCCAAGGGCTTTCTGACCCCCAGTCGTGACCGGGAACTAAGACAAAATGACTATGGTGGGGTTCGAGTTCGGCGGCTGCGTCCGAGGGTGGGGGACTTCCATCGGGGAGGATGACCGTGCCGATGGCGCAAACCCCAACCAGGGGAAATGTGCCACCGATCTGATGTCGGGCCCGCCCCATGAGCTGCATGACACCGCAATCGGTTCCACCATCAATGACTGTGGCGTTCAGGTCTTGAGCTAGGGGAGCGAGAATCTCTGTAAAGACTCGTTGCAATTGGTTCAGGGCGGCCGCCTCCATTTTTCCGGCACCACCAACGACCACCAGAACTGGGCGACCTGTGGCTAAACCTAGATGATGGGGAATTCTGGGTAAATCAGACCATTGCTCAATCTGACTGCCCGTGGCGCTGTATTGGTTATTAAAGTAAAAGTGGGTCAGTTTCACGGTTCAACCGTTAAAAATTAGGGAATAATGCGGTACGATCGCCGCCTGCTCCAGTTTAGCCTTCTCATTTCCCCTTTGTCCCTCGGTCTGTTGGGCCCTGGGTCGGGTCTCAGTCTAAGAGAATTTGTTAACATCGTTAACATAAATTCATAATTGATAGGGACGGGCGATCGCCAGTGCATCCCGACATGGCCACTTAACGAAGGTTGTTTTGCAAGTTTTTCAAGCTCTCAATCCCGAACAACGACGTAATCTCAGCCTCTTGTTCATTGGAGGCCTCTTTTTCTGGGCCAGCATGGCCTCACTGTTACCCACCTTGCCCCTCTACGTGCAGGATTTAGGGGGAACTCAACAACAAATCGGCTGGGTGATGGGGTCCTTTGCCATTGGTCTACTCATTTCCCGTCCCACCCTCGGGCGTTGGGCCGATCGCCGCAGTCGGGTGTTAGTGCTGCGGGTGGGAACGACGGTGGTGGCGATCGCCCCCCTGGGTTATCTCATCGCCGACTCGATCCCCCAACTGATGCTACTGCGGACTTTCCATGGCATCAGTATCGCCGCCTTCACCACCGCCTACAGTGCCTTAGTCGCCGATATCTCCCCGCCAGACAAACGCGGTGAACTCATCGGCTACATGAGTTTAGTCACCCCCATGGGTCTAGCCATCGGCCCGGCCATTGGCGGTTTTGTGCAGCAGGGACTCGGCTATGTTCCCCTCTTCCTCATGACCGCCGGATTGGGACTCTTGAGTGGTCTCTGTTCCACCTTCCTTGATAACACCCCCTCCCCCAATCGTTCTCAAGCCATCAACGCTCCCGCCTCAGAACGGTTCTGGGTGATGTTAGCCAGCCCCCGCATTCAAATTCCCGCCACCCTCATGTTCATTGTGGGTTTAATTTTTGGCACCATTACCACCTTCGTACCCCTCCATATCCAAGACAGTGGGGTGAACTTCAACCCAGGACTGTTCTACACCATGACCGCCATCTCCAGCTTCACGATGCGCCTGATTACGGGTCGGGCCTCTGATCGCTGGGGTCGTGGCCTCTTCATTAGTGGGGCGCTGATCTGCTATTTTCTGGCCATGCTCCTGTTGTGGCAAGCCGATCGCCCAGCCCTGTTCGCCCTAGCTGGATTGATTGAAGGCATGGCCGCCGGAACCATGCTACCCACCACCATCGCCCTCATAACTGATCGCTCCCAAGCCGCAGAACGAGGACGAGTCTTTTCCCTCTGTGTCGGGGGCTTTGACCTCGGCATTGCCATCGCCGGCCCCCTCCTGGGAACCTTTGCCGAAACCCTCGGCTATGCCCAACTCTTTGCCATTGCCGCCAGCCTCTCGGCGATCGCCTTCCTATTATTTATCACCCGCAACAGTAAAGACCTCTCCCACTCCATCCGCTTTGCCCTGGGCCGGGAACGGGATATCTATGCCTTGGAGCGTCTCGGTTAAGGGACAATGGTGATCATATTCCCATTAAGGCTTGACATAAATACGTTTATATGCTAAAGACGAGCGACCGCCAACAAGTTCGCATTCTGATCCTAGGACGCTTTCTATCACAAATTGGCACAGGGTTCACCCTGTTCTACGCCCCAATTTTCTTCGTCAACCAAGTGGGCATCTCCACCACCCTCGTCGGCATCGCCCTGGGGGCGGCTTCCATTACCGGGATGATCGGGCGGATTCTCAGCGGTTCTCTCTGTGACTCCCCCCGCTTTGGGCGTAAACGAACCCTACTCCTATCCGCCATCTCCTCCGGGTTAGGCTCCTTCCTCCTGGCCAACACCCAAGACTTCACCACCCTGCTCCTGGGCAGCTTACTCAACGGCTTCGGCATCGGCCTCTATTGGCCGGCCGCAGAAACCATCGTCGCCGATCTCACCCAACCTGAAGAACGACGAGAAACCTATGCCCTCAACCGCTTAGCCGACAGTCTCGGCTTAGAATTTGGCATTGTCCTAGGGGGAGCCTGGGTGGAATGGACAGAGGATTATCGACTCCTGTTTATCCTTGATGGTCTTTCCTATATCGTCTTTTTCCTCGTATTGGGGATTGCCCTCAAAGAAACCGTTTCCCCAGCCTTAGAGCGAGAGAATCCCCTACGGAACTGGTTAAGGGCCTTGGGCGATCGCACCCTCTTGATTTACGCCGCCGCCAACATTCTCTTCACCACCTACATCTCCCAAAACCACACGGCCCTCCCCGTCTATCTCAGTAACTTCGTCCCCGGTGCCGACGGAAACGGCTTTCCGGCCCGCATTGTCAGCGGCTTATTTGCCTGGCATATTGCCGTCTCCGTCTTACTACAACTGCCCATCGCCCGTTGGTTAAACCGCTTTAACCATGCCCGCGCCCTGATGATTTCCGCCTCCATCTGGGCCCTGAGTTTCATCAGCGTTTGGGTAATTGGCAACAGTAGCCGCCCTCTAATTTGGGCGATTTTGGCCCTAGGAGTGATGGCGATCGCCACCATCTCCTATACCCCCTCCGCCTCCGCCCTCGTCGTGGAACTGGCCCCGGAACAGATGCGGGGAGTGTATCTGTCCATCAACTCCCTCTGCTGGGCCGTCGGCTATGCCATCGGTCCCCCCTTAGGCGGCATGGCCCTCGATGGTTCTCAGCAACTGGCCAACAACTTCTGGCTGCTGCTGGCCGCGAGTTTAGGACTGATCATCTGGATTCTCAGACGCTTAGAAGAGCGTCTCATCGCTCAAGCCCAATCGCATACTTCCCCCATTCCGGATGAGTCCCACTCGTAACGCAGCGGCGCACCTCAAAATACAAACTACTATGAGGACGATGGGGTCGTCCTTGCAACAGCATACCCGCCTCTTGAGGAGTGCGATTGCCCTTACTGACATTACAGCGCACACAAGCGGTCACCAGATTCTCCCAGCTTTCCCCACCGCCGCGAGAGCGGGGCAGAACATGATCTAACGTCAACTCCTCGCCACTGTAGTTACAATACTGGCAGGTATGTGCATCTCGATAAAAAATATTGCGACGAGTCAGAGGAATCTCTTTATACGGAACTCGCACGTAATAACGGAGTCGAATAACGGTAGGGAGCGGACAACCTGGATACACGAACTTTCCGTTATGTTCAAGACGTTCCGCCTTCCCCTTAAACACCAAAATAACCGCCCGCTGCCAGCTTGTAATATTCAGCGGTTCGTAGGATGCGTTCAAGACAAGAACCTTGGCCATTGACCTTTTGCGTGACCCGTTAAATGCCAGCCAGTCCATTTTCCAAAGGGTAGCATATTCATCCCGGAATCGGCGTTGTGAGCCTTGAACCTCTAG
>SMDP01000073.1 GCA_012911965.1 Geitlerinema sp. P-1104 | reverse complement strand
AGACTCAAATCCATCCCAACGGTTATGGGTTTGATACTCAACAATAGCCGGGCGCGAGAGACGATTGACCTCCACATTTGAGAACTGAATATCTGCCGGTAAATCAAATAAATGCGCTAACAAAGGCAGCGTTAAAAAGCGCGTCTGCACCGGCAACATCCAGGTTTCTGGATGAATCGCCTCACGAGTCGCCAAGACAAAGCCCCAGGGGCCAAAACTGGGAACTTGAACCGTATAAGGATGCACCGAAAGTCCCACCGACTCCAACGTCGCCGCAATACAGGCCATCACCCGAGGGGCAAAAAAGGAACTAGAGGCTTGAGTCACCAATACTCCATCGCTGGCGAGACGGGGTAAGAGACGGCGATAAAAGCCTTCTGCATAAAGTTTCGCTAAAATCGGTCGATCCGGGTCGGGAAAATCGGCGATAATAACGTCAAACTGCTCATCTAAGGCCGGGGCCGCCAAAAAGGCATCGGCAATACGAACTTCAAGGCGAGGATTCTCTAGGGCCCCCTGATTCACTCGTTTGAGAAAGGGATGACGGCGGGAAAGATTCACCACTTCGGGATCGAGATCAATCAGTAACAAACGCTCAACTTGCGGCCATTTCAACACTTCTCGGGCCGCCATTCCATCCCCAGCCCCCAGCAGTAACACCCGTTTCGGATCTGGGGTTGCACTCATGGCGGGATGCACTAAGGCTTCGTGATAGCGATATTCGTCAATTGTCGACAGTTGTAAGTCGCCGTCGAGGAAGAGACGCACATCCTGTCGCCAACGAGTCAGAACAATCCGTTGATAGGGCGATCGCACTCGGGCAATAATGGGCGCATCATAGAGATTATCCTCCAGGGTATTACTCAAGGGAATCGCCAAGGGAGCAAAGCCAATTAAAATCAGGCTAATCACAACTCCCCACAGCCGCCACGATCGCAGACTGGGGAAGTTTTGCGCCAAAATCACCACCATTACGGCGGGGAAGGCCCCAATAATCGCCGCTGAGGGAAATAATCCCAACCAGGGAAGCAGAATCACCGGAAAGGCCAGAGATCCCACTAGGGCCCCCGCATAATCGAGGGCTAAAACTCCCGCGATCGCATCTTTTACCCCATCATCCTGTTCAAAAATACGAGTCAGCAGGGGAATTTCAATTCCGGCTAAGGTTCCCAAAATTAGGGTGACGAGACTTAAGCCAATCCATAACGGACCATCGACTACGAAAATCGCAAATAAGCCTAGGGGTAAAAAGGCACTTAAGGGGGCGATCGCCAATTCCACTTGCATGAAACGCCGCAGTAGCTGTTCTTGCTGTTGGCTGCGATCGCCCTCCGTCACCAAGAAGCGACTCAAGTAGGAACCAATCCCCATCGCCGCAAGAAACCCCCCCACCGCCACTCCATACGCCAGGGCCTGATTTCCCACCAAATAACTGGCTAAGGTTCCTAACAGCAGTTCCACCGCCAAACCACAAGCCGAACAAACCGCCGTCGCGGCTAACAATAAATTGCGTTGCGATCGCCCTAACCGAACCCAGGGGCGATCGTCCCCAGTCTCTCCAGGGCTATTGGTTTCCTCCGGGACAAAATCAGCAGCATTCGGGGGATTCGACTCCATATCAATCCTAGTAATACGAGTTAACAGGTTTCAGAGATTCAGTCACCCTCTCTACTATTTGCCAAATCCAGTTCCACCTCCAAAAAAACCTCCCCCATAACTAGCACGATTCCCTGAGTAATTCCAAGTTCCAGACCGATAAGAACCATTGAGATACGTTCCGTGGCGAGGCCAATAGCGTTGCTGTTGTTCTTCTTGACGCAAGGTGACTGCCGTTTGGGATGAATATGCCGCACCAATCGTCACGATTGCCAGAATAAGTGCTACGATTGCCAGGATTTTGGTTAGCATAGTTTCTCCTGTAGACAGTAGTTAATCGGAATTAATGACAGCTAATCTCGGGCAACTTCAACCACCGAAACACCAGTCAACGTCTGTACATTTTCTCGAACTGTTAACACCGTTTCATCCACAGGTTCATCAGGAGTCACTTCTATATATACCCCGTAAGACCCCCGTTTATCTAATAGAAAATACTGCTTAAATATTCCCGTTGTTTTTTCGATATCTCCATCTTCATCTCTATGAAAGATCAGACTAACCGGTGTGACCTGATGATAAATATTTTCCCCATAGCCATCGGTGAGCCAGAGATTAACATCTAGAAAGCGAGGAGAGGTTTCATCCGCGACAATCTTCAACTTACAGACAATCAAACTATCCTCGCCACCCATAATTCCACGACCTCCAATGTCGCTATCAAAAACTATCTTAGTAATAGTGTCTTGACCTAAGGTTTGAGTTGAGAAGATACAAAACAAGGCTAAGCCGCCAGTTCCAATCATCCCAGGGATAAGATAGCGAGTATCAATTGCCCCATCGACGACGCGGATACGAAAATAAACCGACTCATCCTCAACCGGTTGTCCTGACGTATCTGTATAATCGAGAATGTTGATGGCGAGGGTAATGGTTTCCGGGTCCTGTTCGGCCCGCAAATCTAACGCCGCCTCCACGTCTTTCTCCCGCCAAGTTCCTGATTCTCCTCCTTGTCGCCAAATTCCTGATTCCGCCCAGGCTTGTTTGAGGGCCGAGACAATCAGATTCCCCTCTTCATCTAACACTCGAAGTTCATAGGTGACCCAGCGATTTGTGTTGAAGGAAGCATCAACATCAATCCGCATCGCCCCAATTAAGCGGGGTTGCAATTGCCAAGTTTTAAATTCGACAACTTCTCCCTGTTTGACCTCAAGGCGATCATTAAAAATATGCCGTTGGAATATCGGACTAATGATGCTGGCCAGCAGAACTAGGGCGATCGCAAATACGGCCACGTAAGTTGACCAATCGACAAAGCGATAGGTCGTCGTTTTAGTGACAGAAGACATAAGACCTCTCAGCGAACCATAAACTTAACCCGTCGAGATGAGTCAAGTATAACAGACTCCAGAAGCCTGAGAGCTTTACCCTTAAGAGGTCAGAGATAGCGTTGAGCGTTGGGGATGTTCATCATTGGCTAGAGTTTGCAGAGACTTCTGCACCGACTCCCCACCAATTTGCCCCACCAATTTGTCCGACGGCCTGGGCCACTCGTTGCCGCGTTTGCGGTTCTGGGTGATTCATGCACTCCTCAATCCAGCGAACCGCTTGAGCATCGCCGAGTTCTCCTAAGGCGCCAATGGCTGTGGTAGAGTTATGCCAAATCCGGGTAAGCCTCTCGGAACTTCAAGGCCCCCAACCCATCCGCCGCCGCCTTCACATCTAACTCAGGGTCATCGTAGAGGCGGGTGCGTAACAGGGAGACGCTTAAGTGCCGCTGAAAAAAAGGGGTCTTCTGGATCTACGGTGGAATTTGTTGCAGGGTATACAAAATTGTAGGGGCGAAAAATTTTTCGCCCCTACAGCAACGGGTGTAATCCGCCATAAATTCTCCTTATCACCCTAAACCCAGAAGACCCAAAAAAAGTAAAAAAATTTTCAGAAATAGTTGATAAACTCTTGGGTATAGCTGCTAGTACAGCCACGCTTAAGTCGATGAAGCGTCGTGAAAGCGTAGGGTAGCTGGTTTGGGTACAGCCATTCGGAGGTTTGAATGCTTCCACTCCAGTTGGCCGACTCGAATGTATCAGAAGCTAGGGCGGTTTGCCATTAATGGTTAAGCATCTACCATCAACCTGCCCTCATCCAGCGAGCGTTTTTTTGCCGTTTCTATCCCCCTTATGTCCCCCAGACTCCTATTTTTAACCGAGCGCTTTCCTCCTGACATCGGGGGACTCGCCCGCAGTGCCGGACGTATTGTTCAAAGTTTGGAACAACTTGGGATCAATGTAGATGTGGTCACCTGGACACGTTACCTTCCCTCTGGAGAAGTTCAACCCCCTCAACCCCAGGATTCTCCTCAAATCTTTCGGATTGGTTTATATCGCCACTGGGACATGACCCTCCCCCAAACCCTCAACGCCCTGGATTGGCTCCATCAAACCCGGCAATATCAACTCATTTGGGGACATTATCTATTTCCCGCTGGCTTTCTCAGCACCTGGTTCGGTCAACAGTATCAGCTACCCCACATTGTCAGCGCCCGAGGCAATGATATTGACCGAGCCTTGTTTCCCCCCGGAGATTTTAGCCGCCTACATTGGACTGTCTCTCGCGCTACTTGTATCACCGCTGTTAGTGCAGATATGGCTGAAAAAATTCGCCTGATTAGTGAACGGGATGACATTGTGGTGTTATCAAATGTGGTGGATAGCCAGGTGTTTTCTCCACTCCCTGACTTAGACCGCCAGCGAGAACGGGCAACTTTAGGCGCTGATGAGGAGACGTTAATCCTCGGTTTTTCTGGAGAATTGCGCGAGAAGAAAGGCCAAGGTTTTTTACTGCACGCATTCACCACGGTACAGGCGGTACGTCCCAGTATTTTATTGATTATTGGTGCCTTGCGTCCGGAAGCGAAAGCCCTCTTGCAACGCTTGGCAACCGAGAAGCCAGACTTGGCGAGTCGAGTGATTGTGACTGGACATTTGGAAAATCCAGAGGACATTGCTTATTATTTGCGGCTGTGTGATATCTATTTGCAACCTTCCCTCTGGGAAGGTTTACCTAATGCTTTACTAGAGGCGATGGCTTGTGGCTGTTGTTGTATTGCCAGTGATGCGGGTGGTATCCCTGAAGTGGTGACCTCGGGAGAAAATGGGTTTATTGTGCCACGTTCTAACTTGCATCGTCTTGGGGAAGTGGTGCTTGAATGCGCTCAACTCCCTAGGGAAAAACGACTGCAAATGGGGCTTAAAGGGCGCGCTCTCATCGGGTCGGATTATTCTCCGATCCGAGAATATCAAGAACTTCAGGCCTTGTTGAACCGACTTTTGGACAATCCAGTAAGTTCCGATAAACCTCAATGAGGGCTTGTCCGGCGTGAGTCCAGGTGTAGGCGGTTTCAATGCGATCGCGCGCAGCTTGCGCCAATTCGAGACGCCGTTGAGGGTTGTTGCGCAATTGCAACATGGCATCTTTCACCGCCTTCGCTGAACCCGGACGCACCGCTAGAAACGGCACCGTTTCACCTGCCAGGGCCTGCACAACCGGTAAATTCGTACTGATGACTGGGGTTCCCGTGGCCATGGATTCAAGGACTTTGAGGGGACAGCAGCCTTGGACTAAATTGCGATCATTGGCGGTCAAGGGGGCCACAACCGCATCCGCTTGGTGAATCTGTTCGACTAATTCCCCTTGGGGTAAGGGATCAAGGAAATGTACGGATTCGTTCAAGTCCAGGCGAGTTACCATTTTTTCGAGTTGATACCTTTGCTGAGGACGGGTGGGGGCAATGATGGTCAGAGTCGCCTCAAAATCTCGACGGTAAAGGGCTAGGGCTTCCAGGGCGATCGCCACCCCCTGCCATGCTGACACAGTCCCGAAATAAAGCAGTTTAAATAATGTTAATTCGGGTTCACAAGATGGCGCATGATAGGTAAAATTGTCTAAACACACACCATTGGCAATCACCCGGACTTTTTCAGGGGGAACCCCCCGACCAATTAAATAAGCCTCGGTCACCGGACTTGGGGTAATGATCAGATCCGCTGCCTCAAAGCAGATTTGCTCCTGAGTCGTCAGTTTGTGGAGTAACTCTCGATCTTGTGCGACTCTGGGATAGCGGTATTTCAGTTCAATCGAGGGCAAGCCATTGACTTCAAAAATTAGGGAATTGCACCACTTGTCTTTGCTTTGGGCGATTGGAAAACCCTCATAAATGGAGCGAATTTGAATAATATCAAAGCGCCGCCCTTGTTGCCACCTGTGTAATTGATGCCGGAAGTCCATCACCCGGTCAATCAGTGTTTTTCCCTGAACTGGCAGTTGGTGATGAATAAAATGAGGCCGTGCTTCAAGATGAGTCTCTAAGCCTTGCGGCGCAATGGTCACCAGTTCTAAAGCACCAAAGCCTTGATATAAGCATTCAGAAAATGCCTGAATGTGGGTGGCTGCACCTTTCGGAGCAGGAACCACATCAAATGAGAGATAAGCTAAACGGGGGGCTGAATATCTATTGCCAAGAGAAGTCATCAAACTGACAAGTGTTAGACTGTACGAGCATTATAGATTGAAAATTTCTACAGTTTTAAAAAACTAGATAAATTTCATGAAAATTAAAAAACAGTTTTTTGGCTATTTTGTTTATAGAAAGAATGCCTCGATAGGGCAAATCCAGAGCGACTTTCAAACCTTTTTACAAGAAGCTGAAATCGCAAAATCTAGAATCATCTTGCTGGGAAATTTATTATTTTTTTTGATAGCGTCCTTATTGGTGTTTATCTTATTTACAATTACAGCCAGTGCATCCTGGCTACTAATCTTTTTTTCAATCGTCTTTTTGGTCATTTTTGTGATTATTTATACTCTCCTTTTTAAGGGTGAATGTATTTCGCAAGCGCGGCTAGAAGTATTACCCAAAATACTAAGTTTCTTGCAGCGGGACTTAAATCAAAAAAATGTAAAGGTTTACCTTGACCTTAATGCTAATCGAACAAGAAAGATAAAAACGATTCCACACCCTCGAAAATCTGGATTTATGCGAGATTTTTTTAAAGACCCTTGGTTGAAACTATCGGGCTGTTTTTTGGATGATACGGAGTTTAACTTACAAGTCACAGAATTCACGATATGCGATCATGGCATGAAATATAATGCTCGGGGCAAGGGAAAGTATAAATCTCGACTGAAGTCAAAGGGAGTTGAATTAGAATTATTCCTGAGCATTCCCCGCAAAAAATATGGGGCGGTTGAAATCTTACAACAAGATGCTATTGATGCCATCCAACTCCCGTCTAATTTTTCCTTAAAAAAGCTGAGCATCAAACAAAATAATATAAAAGTAAAAGTAAAATCCCAGCCATTTAATATTTTGGTAGCTCAGTTCCATCAGTTTTACACATTCGATTATCAACGACCCGAGGATGCTCAAAGAACAGCCGAGGACTTAGAACAGGCAATTGGTGCTCTTTTTTTAGGACTTTATCAAATTTTAAATCTGGCTCGGGAATTGTCTAAACCGGTGACTTGAAGCAACAAAAATAATAAAGAGAATTAGGATGATGAAAGATTTTTTGAGAAAATCTAGTTCAATGGGTCTAATAG
The DNA here is from genome assembly GCA_012911965.1 of Geitlerinema sp. P-1104. Classification (GTDB taxonomy): domain Bacteria; phylum Cyanobacteriota; class Cyanobacteriia; order Cyanobacteriales; family Geitlerinemataceae; genus Sodalinema. The sequence continues at coordinate 12,349 of SMDP01000073.1, read as the reverse complement.
GTATTAGTTTGGTCCTGACCTCGTGCAATGTTATCCCTTTCGGAGTTATCCCTTTCGGAGAAGACCGAGGGACTGGGGAGGTGGAGCCAATCCCTCCAGTTGGCGAACGGTCTAGCACAGAGGCAGAAGAGCAGCCTTGGACTGCGGATGTGAGCCGTCAACCTCAAGGTTTGAGTGAGACTCTTGGGTTTCACTTGTCGAATGGTGAAGATATATTCACCTATCAGCAGGAAGAGAACCGGGTGTGGGTGCGGGATGGACAAGGAGAGGTGAATGCGGTTTTCGTGTTAGAAAGTCCGCAAAAGATGCGGGTTGAAGATGCCGGGGAGACGGTGATTGGTTATGTCATGACGCGATCGGACTCGTGGCGGGTTAGAAAACCGGATCAAACCGAGGAATTGTTTGTGCTTACTCGCCGTGATGATGGGAACTATCGAATGCGAAAGGGAGACGGGGAGCGAATTTATCGGATTAATGCGCGATCGTATGGCTATGAGGTGCAATCTCCTGATGAAGTATCTTTGTATCGGGTACGACAGGCGGGCGATCGCCTCGCACTCCATAATTCCCAAGCAGTGGATGAACCGCTGATGTTATATACCGAGGGAGAGTTTTTGGCGGCGGGAATGTTTGTGTTTGGCTTAGAGGCCCTATCTTTTGTAGAACAGGCGGCCCTCGCCTATGCAGTCAATCAAGCGGGAGGATAAAAGCGTGGAATGGCAACTTGCATGGACGAATCCATTGACCCAAAGGAACGAGCAGCTGAGTTTGGAGCATCCCCTTGCCTTTGGTCGCCAGTTTGTAGAAATGCCGGGGGTAATCAATGGTGAGTTGGTGGTTCGCCGGGTGGTTCCTCTTCCCGAAATCGCACCTTATCATTGTATTGTAATCCCAAGTAATTCCGGATTGTCATTAGTTGACCATAGTAAGGGTCAAACTCGGGTGAATGGGTTTCCTTGTGAAAATATTCAGTTGAGTGCAGGCGATCGCATTTCGATAGGTACGGTTGAGTTAGAGGTTTTGAGCACCTCCCAAATGGGTACGGTTGGCTCAACTCCATCCTCTCAAACAACCCAGCCAGAAACGCCAAAACAGAAATCTAAAAACAAGTATAAAAGTGGGTGCGATCGCGAAGTCGGTTTTCTCTTCAAACGCCGCTGTGGTCGCACCGACCCTAGCGGTTGCTTCGACTGTGGCGGGGGACGCTACCAACAGGATCCCCACTATGACCCCTATCGGAATGATTATGCCTATTACTATCGGGGTTTCGGCAACTACCACCGAGGGAGTTGGGGCAGCAATTATTACTACCAGCGCGATTCTTTCTACTACGATGCAAGCAACCGGAGTGTTGAGTTTACCGATGCTGATGCAAACGCCTTTGAAGAAGAAATCGACAGCGATTATCAGGGATATGACGAATATGAAAGCAGCTTTGAGGCGAGTTAAGTTTTAGGCCATTGATCTTGCCAAAGCCTATAATTATCTACGCCTTGGGCGAAGGATGGGGCCATCTCAACCGGGCGATCGCCCTCGGGAGAGTTGCCGCCAGACAATACCCTGTTATCATCTTGACCAATAGCCCTTATGCTGGTGCGATCGCAGTAACCTTAGCATCCTCCCCGTCTCCGTTCTCCCTCGAACTACGTCAGCTTCCTCAAACATCCTTACAAGCGCGTCAATATTGGATACAACAGCAATGCCAACAACCCGCCATAGGATTGATCGTAGATACCTTTCCACGAGGACTTACCGGCGAGTTAACAACCATTTTACCCCGCTTATCCATTCCCAAAATATTGGTTCATCGTGACCTAAACCCTCACTACATCAAAGTCAAACAAGCCGATATTTGGGCCGCTCAATATGACCCAATTCTGATTCCCGGAGAAGGGAACGATTTACCCTTTGCCTGCTTTCCTCAGACCATTCACACTCCCCCCTGGCTGGTTCGCAATTGCCAAGAATTATTACCCATTCATCTTGCCTCTTCCCGTTTAAAAGTAACCCGCACCTCCCCACTCGCGATCGTCTGTGCAACCGGGAAAACATCAGAACAGGCATTTTTCGGACGCATCACCAAGCATTTAGCAGCATCACTTCCTCCCTATCAAGTTCGCTGTCTCGCCTCAAACTGTCCCCCCGAATGTCCACCCTCCTTATGGTTTTCTCATTATCCCGCATTGGACTATCTACAATTGGCATCAGCCGTCATCAGTGGTGGGGGATACAATATTGTTCATGAATGTCGTCTATTAGGCGTTCCCCTCCTGGCTTTTCCTTTTGAGCGCAGCTATGACCGACAAGCTCTTCGGATTCAAAAATTTGCCCACCACCTAAAAACTGAAAGTGAAGCAGTCACCAGGGTTCAAAGACGAGTAACTTATCCCTTCTCTCCAGATACTCCGCCTGAATATATCAATGGAGTTGATCAGGCCTGGGAATCGATTAAAAGATCCTTCAACCCATAAACTTAACCCGTCGAGATGAGTCGAGTATAACAGACCCCAAATCCTGAGACCTTTAAGAGATCAGAGGTAGCGTTGAGCGCATTCAGCCACTTGAGGATGTTCATCGTTAGCTAGGGTTTGTAGAGACTTCTGCACCGACTCCCCGCCAATTTGTCCGAGGGCCTGGGCCACTCGTTGCCGAGTTTGCGGTTCTGGGTGATTCATGAACTCCTCAATCCAGGGAACCGCTTGAGGATCACCAACTTCCCCTAAGGCACCAATAGCCGTTGTTTGTACCAATTCTGTCTCACTGTGCAACGCTTCATGGAGCAGTTCCACCGCTTCGGGGGCTTCCATTTCGGCTAAGGCCGCCACAATACTGAGGCGAACAATCCAATCATCATTGTTGTGATAGAGTTGCGCCAAATCCGGGTAGGCCTCTCGGAACTTTAAGGCTCCCAACGCATCCGCCGCCGCCGCCTTCACATCTAACTCAGGGTCATCGTAGAGGCGGGTTCGTAACAGGGAGAAGCTTAAATCCCGGTTCTGATGTCCTAAACTTGAGAGCTTACAAACCGCTGTATAGCGAACCCGTGGATTCGTATCGGTTACCACAGGCACAAGATACTCAAAGGCCAGACTCGGATCAATGTAGTCAAGCTTATTCACGCCACTGAGGCGATCGCCATAATCATCCGAGTCGAGCATTGCTTTGACGGCGTCAGGTGTAATATCCATAGGTTAATCAGGAACGTCAGAACAGGGAAAAACAGGAGTTAGGCCTCAGCCTCTGAACTGGCCATGGCACGGATAATATCGCCTCGGGAGAGAATCCCCACCACGCGATCGCCCTCCCCAAGAACCGGCAGACGATGCACCTTTTTCTCGTGCATCAACCGGGCCGCCTCTCGTAACGCCGTTTGGGGAGTGGTGGTGAACATATGGCCCTTGCTCATCACCTCCTGCACCGTTTGTCCGAGAACCTTGTGCAGTTGTTTCTCGTAATGTTTGGGGTTCTCCAAGTAAATCACACTATCGAGAATGGTGATATAGGCCGGGGGAGTGGCCCCGGTTTCGCGCCACATTAAATCAGTTTCTGAGAGCATTCCCACCAACTTACCCTGGTCATTCACCACCGGTAAGCCGCTGATGCGACGTTCAGCAATGATTTGAATGGCCTCTTGAATGGGAGTCTCAGGGGTGACGACGACCGGATCGTGACTCATCACATCCGCAACACTTTTAACCATAGTGGAGTTTCGGGAATTGACGTATTCGCGCTTAGCTATTGGCCATCATACCCCTCGACGATCCCCTCTACAGTGAAGAATCGCGATCGCCCATCAGAACTCGTTACCATAAGTAACGAAGACGCTATGGCGATCACTCCCCCATGACTGATTCTCCAACCCCCTCTGGTTCCCGAGATATTCCCTGCATCTACGTCTGTCAGCATCGTTCCTGTGAACTCAGGGGATCTCAGAAAACCTTAGAAGCCTTTCAAGCGGCAAAACCCGATGGCGTGGTGGTGCAAGGATGCGGCTGTTTGGGACAATGTAGCAGCGGACCCTCTGTACGGGTGACCCAGGATGACACCTGGTATTGGCAAGTTCAGCCTGAGAATGTCCCCCAGATTATCGAGCAACATCTGAAACAGGGAGAACCGGTATCCGAAAAACTCAATACCCGGATTCACCTCCAGTTTTATTTTTAGGATTGGTCAAATCAGTTAGGACGCTTCATAAAGCTTTAATCCCCAGCCTGTAAAGAGTTAAAGCTCATTTATCCGTAATTTTTGAACTGTCAGACTATGCCCACACTCAAGACCCCCAAAACTCCCCCTAAATGGCAACTACTGGAGTGGATTTTCGATCCAACCGGCTACCTAGAACGGAACCAGAGCCAACTGGGGGAGACCTTTAACGGCCGTCTTGGCGTGAACTTCGATGGCTTTGTCTTTTTCAGCCATCCCGACCATATTCGCACCATTCTCTCCGCCCCCGCTCGTTGCTTTGACGCGGGCCGGGCCAATGGCATTTTAGGGCCCCTGGTGGGGGATAATTCCCTGCTGCTGCTCGACGGAGCGGCCCATAAACAGCAACGCCAGTTATTGATGCCCCCCTTTCACGGCGATCGCATGGTGACCTATGGCGAGATTATCACCGAGGTGACTCGTCGCGCCATAGACCGCCAACCCCAGGGCCAGGCGTTTCGGGTGCGATCGCTCACCGAAGAAATCACCATGCGCGTTATCCTCCAAGCCGTCTTTGGCTTAAACGAGGGAGAGCAATATGAACAGATGCGGCGCATCATGTCCACCTTTCTGAATATGACGGCTTCCCCGGTTAAATCCAGCCTGCTATTTTTCCAATCCCTACAACGGAACTTAGGCCCCTGGAGTCCCTGGGGGCGCTTTCTGGCCATCCGTGACCAGTTAGATGAACTTCTCTACAGCGAAATTCAGCAACGTCGCCAGGAGTCCCTAGAGGAGCGCGACGATATCTTGAGTTTGTTGCTGTTAGCCCGGGATGAAGAGGGACAGGGAATGAGCGATAAGGAACTACGGGACGAACTGGTGACCCTACTTCTGGCCGGTCATGAAACCACCGCTACCTCGCTATCCTGGGCCCTGTACTGGGTGCATCACTTAGATAGCGTTCGCGATCGCCTCCGAGAAGAACTCGCGACCCTCGGTGAAACCCCTGACCCCATGGCAGTTTTCAAGTTGCCCTATCTGACAGCCGTTTGCAACGAAACCCTACGCATCTATCCCGTGGCCATGGTCACCTTCCCCCGCATTGCCAAGGAACCCTTCCAGGTAGGGGACTATCAGTTTCCCACCGAAAGTGTCCTGGCCCCTTGTATCTACCTAACGCACCATCGAGAAGATATTTTCCCCGACTCCTACAGCTTCAAGCCAGAACGCTTCCTAGAGCGTCAATACTCCCCCTATGAGTTTTATCCCTTTGGGGGTGGAAATCGTCGCTGTCTAGGCATGGCCCTGGCCCTGTATGAACTCAAACTGGCCTTAGCCACCCTAGTCACCGAACATGAGTTTACCCTACCCCCACAGCCGCCGGTGAAGCCGGTACGACGGGGAATTACCCTGGCTCCCTCATCGGGACTCTCCCTCGTTAAAACCCGTTAATCGAGGGAGTTGTCAGGCTGTCAGTCAGGCGGTGAGTCAGGCGGTGAGTCCTCGTGATGCCAGATGATATCAGCCAAAGGACGCTCTAGGCTGGAGGCGAGACTGGGATCGGGGTCAAAGACCAGGGAAAGTTGTTCAATCTCCTCCAGACGACGTTCAACGCGACTGGGAATCCCATCTCCATAGAGAATATGACCCTGTCCAGCGATGACGACCATGGCTCGTTCGGGATGAGTTTGTAAAAACTGAGCCACATGATAGCTCATGGTTTCATCCCAGAGAACTTGGGCCTTAAAAAAGGTTTCAAAACCGTCACTGGAGCCATGACCCTGATGATAACTATCAAACAGCTCTTGCAATCGTTGGCGATAGGCTTGATTATCTAGGTCGAACTCTGCGACTGGGGGGAGATCCGATAAGCGTTCCGGGGAGAGATTGGCAAATCCCCCTCGGGCTACCTCCCGGATGGCTTCGATGGGCGCATTTAAGGCCAAGACGGGTAGATTATGGGCTTTGGCAAAGCGGAGAATGGGGGCGTAGGACTCCCAGGGAAAGCCCCAACGAGTCTCAAACTCAGTCAGTTCCAGAAATTCCGCTTCGCTAATCTCTCCCGCTAGATATTGATCGATTCGTGGCTGTTGGGGTCGTTCAAACATCTCCAAGCCAATGGCCAGTTGCGGGTTTTGCTCATACCACTGTTGTAGAATCTCCAGCTGTGCCGCCTGATCCTGGGGGCGATTGTGGACTTCCCCGAGATAGAGGACTTGTACTCCGTCTAGGCGGTTGAACAACTCATCTTGACTGAGAACCTGCTCCTGATTGGGTTCCCGAAGCACTTGGGCCCAGGTGGGGGTTCCCCAACACAGCCAAAGGCCCAATAAACAGACAGACAATCCAAGGGTTGGCGATCGCATGGTCGATTAGGGTCTTAGGTTTAATCTTGATCTTGTAGCAAGGTGGCGGTGGTACTGGCAACTCGGCGACGGGTTTCGTTCATGTAGCCCCCTCGTAGGGTGAGGACGGCGATGAGGAGGGCCAAAAGCCCTAACAGGGTATCCCCGACGGCGACGCTGGCTAGGGCGACAAACCAGGTCAATCCTAGGCGATGAACCCACCAGACGGCGATCGCTTGCAAGAGTCCGGTTCCCATGGCCAACAAGCCAATCCCAATCGAGGCCGCAACAATCCCCAGCAGCAGTCGCCGCTGTTCGCGAGCCGCTTCTCGCTGAGCAATATCGAGGTGCAGTTCGAGGAGAATTTTGAACAGCCCCAGACTGCGGCGGATATAGGTTTCCACCTCAGAACGGAGGCTGTCCGATTCACTTGCGATCGCCACCACTTCCTCCAACAAATAGTCCTAACAGAAAACCAATTCCCAACGCGGTTAAAATTGAGGCCCCTAAATTGCGTTTGGCTTGGGATTTGACTTCCGGTAATACATCCGCTTTGACCCGTTCGACCAGCTGTTCAGTGCGTCGTTCTAGGAGGTCTAAGACATCATCAATACTGGGACTATTGGCATGGTCGTCCTCCTTCGACTTGGCTGACGGTTGGACTTCATGGCTCTCGGAGTGGCTTAACGGCTGCGATGGGTCTTTCTCCTTGCGGTCCTGGCGTTCCCAACTCAGGCTCAGGGAATGGAGTTCAGCCAGTTGAGCGTGGATGAGGGTTTTCGTGTGTTCTGTGGCCTCGGCGATGAGGTCTACTGTTAAGTCTAAATCTCCGTCTGTCGCTTCTAACTCTTCTGGAGCCATTAGGTTCCATTCCTGAGTCATCAGGGGAACGAGGGACTCAAAGCGTTCCTGGAACTGCTCAGGGGAGAGTCGTTTCGGGGCGATCGCGATGCCGTTGTTTGCCGAGAGGGTCTCGGTGTCAACCTTTGTCTCTGCCATACGAATTAATCAATAGATAGATCAGATAGATCGCAACTCTCTTTAACTTTATCGCAACTCCTTTAGTCTGCGGCCGGCTCATCCACGAACTTATAGCCCACGCCTACAACGGTTTTCACAAACTGAGGTTGGGTGGGATCGGCTTCGACTTTTTTGCGTAATCGGGCTACATGAGTATCCACCACCCGCTCATCGCCAAAAAAATCATTCCCCCAGAGGCGATCGATAAGTTGACTGCGACTCCAAACCCGGCCGGGGTAACTCATCAGCGTTGAGAGCAGATTAAACTCCAAGGCGGTTAAATCTAGGGGTTCAGGAGATTCCCCGAGGTAGCGGCTGGCGGTATGGCGATCGAGGTTAAGGGTGAAGTGAGCGGTGCGGTGCATATTTTCCTGGCCTCCCTGACGCAGACTGCGGCGCAGTAGGGCCCGTACCCGCGCCACCAACTCCCGAGGACTAAAGGGTTTTACTAAATAGTCATCGGCCCCAGTCGATAGTCCAATCACGCGATCGATTTCCTCTCCTCGGGCGGTCAACATCAGAATATAGGGGTCTTTATCGCCGGGTTGTTGACGAATGCGAGCGCAGACTTCCAAGCCATCGAGACCGGGGAGCATTAAATCTAAGATGATTAAATCTGGCTGATGTTCACGAAAGGCGGAAATGGCGGCCAAGCCATCGGCGGCGTGGTGACAGTTGAACCCTTCAGGTTCGAGGGTTTGTTGCAGGAGTTGGGCAATTTCCAGGTCATCTTCGACAATCAGGATATTCATAGGGGGGGAACGGGGAACGGGGAACAGGGAACAGGGAACAGGGAACAGGGAACGGGGAACGGGGAAGAGGGAACAGGGAACAGGGAACGGGGAACGGGGAACGGGGAACAGGGAACAGAAGGCCAGCTAGCAATAGGCAATAGGTGGGGAATTCTCTGCCAATTCAGAGTGTCAATCAGGCAATCTTTGATTGCTATAGGAGGTCGAGTTGGGTTGCTTGAGCTGGGAGGGTTGAGTGTAGGGTTGACGCAGTTGTAATTCAGTGCGAATGGTCATGAGAATCCGTCCGAGATGGTTTTGGCCGCTCCCATCAGCCCCACAGCCCCAGAAGTAGTCAATGGGAGAGTTTTCGATGAGTTCTTCTTCTCCAGTATTGAGGAGAATCTGCTGGATATCGAGATGGGTGAGGAATTTAACCGTCACCGCTTCGTACATGAGTTGGGGTTTAATCTGAGTCCAGTCGGGCCGGGGATGACGACGGCGATCGCGTCCCAGGCGGGCGGCTTCTTCTGGGGTGGGGGCTTGGCGAATGGTCACCATTAGGGGTTCGTCGCGGGTTCCTAGGAATTTATGGGCTTGATAGTAATGTTCGACGGTGGGCCAGGTTTGTCCTCCTATCTCGATGGGGTGACGGGAGAAGTTGGAGAAGCAGCCATAGTCATCATCGGCTTTGTAGAAGTAAATGGTCATGAGTGAGGAGGCAAGTGTCGGCTCGGATTGGGTTAGCTGGGATACACCAAAATTTTACGACTATCGCTGTTAGGACTTTGGAGATGCTCTAAGACGCTGGCTAACTCCCCGAGGGGGACGCGATCGCTGATGGTGCGTTCGAGGGGGAGATGATGGTCAAATAGATAGGTGAGGCTGCGGGATTGTTGTCGGGGGGAGAGGCCTGAACAGCCGAGCAAGTCAATTTGTCGTCGGGCAAAGGCGAGGGGATCAAGGGGAACGGGTAGGGGATCAGCATAATCGGTGAGACAGAGCAATTTACCCCCAGGACGGGTTCCATCGAGGGCGTGCATCACATCCCAGCCTTGAGGTTCGGTGAGCAGGGCCCCATCGACCCCTTCACCGTTGGTAAAGGCGCGAACTTTGGTGTGGAGATCGTCGCTGTTGCTGCTGAAGGCCGCTTTAGCCCCTAAGTCTAGGGCGGCTTCGAGCCGTTGGGGATGGCGATCGCTCACGAGAGGCTGGAGTCCGAGACGTTGGGCCAGCAGAATGGCGATCGCCCCGAGAGAACCGGCCCCCAAAATCCAGAGTTGCTGTTCGGGTTGCAGGTTCAGTCGGGCGAAGCCATGCAAAAGACTGTTGATGGGTTGCAAAAAACAGGCCCGCTCAAAGGTAATATGGCCCGGAAGTGCCACTAAGCCGCCATGCTCAACTAAATATCTAGGAACTTTGACAAATTCAGCAAAGCCGCCCCCGCTGGGGCTTAACCCGGCGGTGGTGGTATGGGCTTGATAGGTGACACAGGCAGAAAAGCGGTCTTCGAGACAGGCCAGACAGCGCATACAGGGAACATGGGCCAGGGTGGCCACTCGCTGTCCGACTCGCCAGGAGCGCACCTCGGGGCCGACCTCGACGATGGTTCCGGCAATTTCCCGGCCGAGGACGAGGGGTTCGTCTAATTGCGGGACTCGCAGACGACAAAGATCCAGGGGAGACACGCCGACGGCTTTGACGGCGACGATCACCTCTCCCTCTGAGGCGGTGGGTTGGGGGAGATCTTCGTACCGTAGCTCTCCTGACCCGTGAAATACTTGTGCTTTCATGTTCTCTAGCTCCATCCTCCCCGGACTGACCCGAACGACCCATGGGACTGATTTAGGCGGCTGCTGCGACTCTATCCTACCGCGTGGTTCCGATCTCTAGGACTTCTGGGCTTTAAGGGGGAAAACCGAATACGTTACAATTTGTGAACTCATCGTCAGTGCTTGTAAAAAAAGTTAACATCCCATGAAGCATCTCAGAATCGCCGAACGCGCCTGCTTGGGCATTCATATTTTCTCGATGGCGTTTGGATTAGCGGGACTGCTGCTGGTTCTGCCGAATCCGGAATTTATCGCCCAGTTATCCCCTTTCGGTTTAAAAGCCTTTGCCTGGGGAATGAGCCAAGGAGGGGTTAGCTACATCATCCTGGGGGCGATCGCCGTGGGATTGTTTGGCTATCGGACCCTGGGGCTAAAACCGCTCCTGGCCTTTTTCCTTCCCTCATTTTTTCTCTCTCTCAGCAGTGAACTCCTAGGAACCAGCACTGGCTTTCCCTTTGGCGCCTATCACTACCTCAGTGGCTTGGGTTACAAAGTTGCCGGTCTTGTGCCGTTCACCATTCCCCTGTCTTGGTTCTATATGGGGTTTGTCTGTTTTGTCCTGGCCACGGCCCTGTTTGAAGCCACCCCCCTGGCCCGTTGGCAACGTCAGATTGCGGCTATTTCCTTGGGGGCAATTCTGCTGACGGCCTGGGATTTGGTCTTAGATCCGGCTATGAGTCAGACCCCTTATCCGTTTTGGGCCTTTGAGGAAGTGGGCAGCTTCTTTGGGATGCCCTACCGCAATATCGCTGGCTGGATTGGCACTGGGGTGGTCTATATGACCGTGGCGACGGCCCTGCAAAATGGCAAACAGTTTCTGCTATCCCGGCGGGAGTTGGGTCTGCCGGTGGCGGTCTATTTGGTCAATTTCACCTTTGGGGCCAGCATCACGTTAGTGCTGTTGGATGCTCAGTTTACGGTTCCGACTCTTCTGAGTACTCTCTTTGGGGTGGTTCCGGCGCTGCTATGTTGGCGACTGGCCCCCGAGGAGGTGGCTTCTGATGAGGATGCCCCTCGGCGGTCTGAGGCTGAGATGGACTATCCGGCTTTGGAAACGGCGGCCAAGTAGGGGCGAACGGCTGTTCGCCCGGAGCGAAAAATGTTTCGACCCTACTCCCCGGCCCAGTCACTCCTTTGATGGGTTCGTGGGGTCAAGCTTGTGGTTTGGGGCACATTCTTGCCTAAGATAGAAGCTTTGCTGTTGTCGAGGCGATCGCCCTCTCTGCCCCAAACTTACACGATTCATGGATAGCCTGATTTTCCTTCTGCTGCTGCTTCAGCTTCCGGCTGTGGCCATTCTTTTATCTCGCTTAGCCGCTGGCCCGACTCGTAAACCCCCTCTGACTCCCCAAGTCCTGCTGGGCGATCGCTTGGGGACGGTGGGGGTGATTGTGCCGACGCTTAATGAAGTCCACCGCCTCAGCCCCTGTTTAACGGGATTGACGCAACAGGCCCATGAGGTGCGATCGATTGTGGTGGTGGATAGTCGCTCTGAGGATGGAACTCAAGGGTTGGTGGATTCGTTCGCCCGGCGAGATCCTCGGGTGCGCCTGATTGAAGATGACCCCCTACCCCCGGATTGGGTGGGCCGTCCTTGGGCCCTGCATAATGGCTATCAGTATTTTGCGGTTCCTACGGATACTTCTGGGGAGTCTCAGTCTGCTTCTAAGCCGAGTTTACCCCCGGTGGAGTGGCTGTTAGGGATTGATGCCGATACGCAACCCCAGCCGGGATTGGTGGCGGGGCTGTTGGCGGAGGCGGAACGGGAGGGCTATGATTTGGTCTCTCTGTCGCCGCGCTTTATTTTGAAGTATCCGGGGGAGTTACTGCTGCAACCGGCGTTGTTGATGACTCTCCTCTATCGCTTTGGCCCCACGGGAAGCCCTAGCACCTCGGCGGAACGGGTGATGGCCAATGGGCAATGTTTGTTGGTGCGGCGATCGGTGTTGCAAGATATCAATGGCTATGACTGCGCCCGTCGCTCGTTTTGTGATGATGTCACCTTGGCGCGAGAGGTGGCCCGGCGAGGCTATCGAGTGGCGTTTTGGGATGGCTCTCAGCTGCTGAAGGTGCGGATGTACGATGGGGCGGCGGAAACTTGGCGGGAATGGGGGCGATCGCTCGACCTCAAGGATGCCTCCTCTTGGGGACAGACTTGGAGCGATGTTTGGCTGCTCTGGATGCTGCAAGGACTGCCGTTGCCGGTGCTGTTGGGGTCCCTCCTGGTTTCGGGACTGGGAACGCTTCTGGGGAGCGTTTTTGTGGGGCTGAATGC
>SMDP01000072.1 GCA_012911965.1 Geitlerinema sp. P-1104 | reverse complement strand
GGTGGAAGAGCCTCAATGTGAAGATGTGAATGGGGATGCGATCGTCTGCTAGTCCCCATCAGACCGCTGCTGGATGTGGATTCATCAGCGGTCTCGTTTCTTCCTCGTGACGTGTTCCTCGGTTCCTCGTGACTTGGCTCTAGCCAAGTCATGCCCTTGGGGAGGCTCTGCCTCCCGAGAATAGGCGGCAGAGCCGCCCAGAGTCCGTGTCATGGCAGAGCCATGACACGAGGATGAGGGGGTGGGTTCCCGGGTGGGGTAAGGGGTGGGTTCCCCGGCGTTGCGGAACGAGACCCCTAATTGAAGGGGAAGACTTGGGCAAATCGACGGCTTTCAGTCTTCTGACGTAAGTGGGTCACATAGGTGGAACGGGGTGTCTCCCTGGCCCCAAAAACGGTGGCAACTTGATAATTTGCTAAATTAGCAATCCAGACAGGGGAGGGAGTCACGTCTCGACGACACGCTTTGCCACATAAATTCCCGTCATAATCCCATTGATTGTCATGGTCTTTGACTTTTAAATCTTGATCATGTAACACCGCTAAGGCATAGGGTTTGTTATGATCGCTCTCCCCAGAACAGGCAATAATACGACAATTGGCATCGGCAAACTCTGACCAGCGATGACCTTGGGCTGGGGGATTGCGGCGCAATTGATGGGGATTGACGGAGTCTCTTGTCAGTTGCTGTAAGGCATCATAAAAGCCCTGTAAGCGTTGCTGAAAAAGGAGTTGAAAGTCTTGGGGAGTATCCGGTAATTTCCAAAACGCCTCCTTACGCTCAGGAGTTAAGGTGGCGCCCCGATACCAAGGCGCTTTATGTGTACGAGAATAGCAAGGTCGCCGCGCCCCTTGACCCACACCCCCAAGGTGAAACATCATCCAGGTCAAATTCTTCATTAACTGCTGGACTGGCTGACGGACTGTCTCCTCTAAATTTAAGGAGGCTGAGAGAATGAGGGTTCCCTCCTGTTTACCACAAGGCTCCTCTTTGCCCCTTTGATTAGGCTTAGGTTCCCGTTGAATCACACGGCCGTCTTGGATATGAAAACGGACCCAGCCCCATTGTTGCTGGGGATTGATGGCGCCAAATAACTGCCCTTCTAGGGTTTGGACGGCTGTTGTGGATAAAACTCCTCCGGCAAAGACCCGGAACCAATAGCGCAACATGGACTTCATGGCGATGGGACGCACTTCAGCATCGGGTTTACCCCGAGTTTGCCATTGGTTTTTGTGCTGATTCCAATTCCAACTGGTAAACGTCTGCCGTCCGTGAATTAGTTGACCTTGCAGGGCGAAGGGGAGTCGTAGCAACTCATCGTCTTTGTGGGAGGTTCCGGCGGTCAGCAGTTCTCCATAGCCGCTGTTGACTTGGGCGCCAATCCCTGACTGTAAGCCTTTGATGAGCCAGGTCTTAACCTTGTCTAAGACCTGCAAGTCTTGACAGGTGCTGGCGAGGCGCAGGCCGATGAGAAAGGTGGGTTCTTTGAGGGATAGGAAGGGATTGGGGTTAGGACTGTATTTGAGATTGTCATGGTCCCAGTTCCAGATGTTGTTGGCCATGTCCACGGATAAGCCCATGTGCTTGGCGAGGGGATAGGCATCGAGGAAGACAACTTTTCCCGCTTGGTCGCTTTTATTGGGCGCGTCTAAGTCCCCGAACCAAGGGGCAACAGCTTTGTTGGCCTGTTTCCAATTAAGCTGCTGTTGCTGCATCAGGTCGTGAACCGCTTGGTTTCTGGCAACGCCTCGCAGGGTGGAGGAGGGAAGATAGGGCATCCCGAGGCTGTCAAAGGCGGGCAGGAGAATACTCTCGGGGCCGCGATGTCCTCCGACACGAATACGCCAGGAACTCTTAACCTGAAAGGTTTGTCCCTGTTGACCGTGTTCAGCGAGGAGTTTGGTGCGTTTGTTGAGTTGTTCTAACCGCTGCCGGTAGTCGGCTTTGTCTTCGGCAAATTGCAGGATTTGGACTTTGGTGGGGTCTTTCTGCTCATGGTCTGGGGAACGCATCCAACGCAGGTATTCGACGAAACTGGCGCTGGGGTCGGGGGTGATGTCTTGCTCCTCGTACAGCCAGGGAACGGGACGATTCGCTTGCTGAGATGGCATGGGTTGAGACCGACGGCGGGAAGGTTGATTGTCTGCTCTTCGTTGTTGCGGTTGTTGCGGTTGTTGTGGTCGTTGCGGTCTTTGTGGGCGTTGTGGGCGTTCTGGTCTAGCAAAGGGATCTGGGGTCATGAGTTGTCTCCGCTAATATCATGGTAAACGGCGGTGGCCCAGAAGCTAAATTCTTGGGCGATCGCCAGTCCAAGACCGGTCAGTCCTAGATACTCTTCTGTGTCAAGTTCTTTCAATGTGTTTAACCCCCTTGGTTTATCCAAGTCGGTAATACCTGAAAGTTGAGCAAGACAGTTGAAATACTTGAGGACAACGTCTTTTTTTCCTTTTTGACTCAGGGCTTGTTCTTCAGCTTTCAGACGCATCATCCCCCAAGTGGAAAGATAGGTGTAAAGTTCAACGGCTTGGCTTTTTTGCTCTTTCAATCTCGCATTGTCTGTGGAGTTTTGTGACCGTAACGCATCCAAGGCTTCGTAAACCGGAGTTCCGAGAGTGCGCGGGTCAAATGTAGTTTTTTCAGGGCTTGATTTTGGTTTTTGGGGTTGTTTTGATGTCATGAGTTTGGGCGCTTTTCGGGTAAATGGGGGTCTGCTTTTTAAGGATGTTCAAGTCCTTTTTTGAGGGGTTCATGGCTCGAAACCCTCAGGTCAGTTACGCATTCGGTGGACACCATTGTTGAACAAATCCTCGACCTAAACTTTCTTGTCCCCCAATTTGCATGATGTCACGTTGGCTCAGCATCTGCAAAAATTGCTCTTGAGCGGTGTCATCGTTGCTGGCTTGACTGGTGAGTCCCCAGGTGTAGTACATGAGGGTATCTGGGGGGATGGCTTCTTCATAGCGGAAGCCGCCATCCACGGTTTTGGATTGGTCGAGTTTGACTTTGACTTGCCGCCATAAGCCCATTTGGACGAGGGTTTTATAGTGGTTGTCTGGCAGTACAATCACCCGCGTGATGCCGGAGGTGGCAGGGTCTTTGGGGATAAAATCGCTCCAGTTGGGGAACTCCTTAAGACTGCCGGGTTTGAGGATGGCATCTTTGAGATAAATGGCTTTTTGGGTCGATAAATTGGTGCTGTACTCCTCGGGGATGGAGGTTTGCAGGTTGCCTTGAAATTTGGACCAACGACGCAGCAGGCTAGGGCAACTGACCCAAATTACGCCATGACTGAGGGAGGAAATGGGAACCCAGAGTAGGGCCCCGTCGCCAATCCAAATGCTGCCTTGGCTAAGCTCTTGGGTGTCGTTGAGGTCGGTGCCAAAAAGCTGAGATTGAAGGTCTTTGCTTTGGTGAATGGAGGCTCGTAAACGACCGCGAATGCTACTCGAAGGAATATAGGGAAAGTCGGTGTGGGCTTCTCGGGCGATGCCTAAGAGATTGCCTTCTTGGGTGGTTCCGCCGGTGTGTAAGGGGGAGAGGAGAAAGAGATAGGTATAGTTCGGTTTCATGGGAGTTTAGAAGGGTTAGATTTGCGGAAGGTTATGGGGTCAGGGGAGGATTGAGACCTTAGCTGGGAGGTCTGGGGTTAGCTGGGTGGGGGGACAACCCAGAGGAGTTCTGAGTAGCCCAGTTGCCGCCAGCGGCGAGTTTTGGGGTTGATATCATCTCGGTCTTGATAGAGGGGTTGGGGTTGGTTGAGGTAGTAGAGACTACCGGGGGGGGCGGCAAAGACTTGGGGGGCGGGAACGCTGGAGTCGCGGGCATTGGGACTGGTGTTTTTTTGTCGTAAACGGCGACTGATGGGGACGGCGCTACCGCTGGCAAAGCTGACTAATCCGGAGTCGCGCTGGTCTGGGTTGGGTTGGTTCTGATGCCGACTGGGGGCGAGTTTCCATTCCCAAGGATAGGGGCGACAGGTGGCCCGACCGGTGCGGAAGCCGTGGTTATGTCCGTTTTTGCTGGTGTGGTGACGTTCGAAAACGCCGGGGGTGATGAGATAGGCGATGCTGGGGTCCTGGCGCTGGAAGTTGGCTTGGGATTGGGTTTGGAGGGCTTGCCATTGGGCGTCGAGGGGGTCGCAGCGTTCTAGGACGGCCCGGTGTCCTTCTCCGCCGAGGCGTAGGGTGCTGGGACTGTCGAGTTCACAGTCGAGTTGGATGGCGAGGGCCCAGTTGGGGTGAAGGCGGATGGCGTTTTCGACGAAATAGCCGTCGGCTAGTTTGACGGTTCGGGTTTCCGATTGGATGGCGTTGTGAGAGCGGGTTTCTTGACTCCAGGGTTCTTTGTCTTCGTCGTCCCCAAGCCGCCAATGGGTGTCGGGGATGGTTCCTGTTTCTAGGTAGGTTTGAATGGCGGCGGCGGGGAGGTATTGGCGTAGTTTGCCATCGCCCTTGGGGTTGGCGTCTGGAACTTGGTCGAGGTTGGGGGGTAAGAGGGGGGCGGGGGCGTTGTCATCCCAAAGGGCAGCAATGCGATCGCCCTGGGGATGCCAGGGATAGGGGATGAGGGGGGTGGTGCCGAGAAATCCCAGGGGACTGGGGAAGTGGAGTTCTGGCTGGGGCTGGGTTCGGCAGAGGAAAGGACCTCGGAGGGTGAGGTGGTCGTCTTGTTGTCGCAGTTGGCGAATGGCGGCGGCGATCGCATCCCCGTTGGGGGGAAAGCTGGCCCCGGAGGCCCAGGCCCGTTCTCCGGGGGCGAAGGGTTTGGCGTCGCGGAAAAGCCAAACGTCGGTGGGGGTGAGGGTATACCAAGGCATGAGGTCTAAGGGTTAAGGGTGATGGTGCGCTTGCGTTGGATAAAGGCGGCCAGTTTGAGCCAGGCTTTGAGTTCTCTGTCGAAGTCTTTGGGATCGGTTTGGTCCCAGAGACGTTCGATGAAGCGTTGTAGGGCTTGCTGAACGGCCTGTTGGGCGTTGGGGTCTCCTGAGAAGCTATCTCGACGCTGACAGAAGGCCTGAGTCCAGGGGGCAATGGCGGCTCGTTTGGGGGCCGGATGGTCATTCCAGAGGCTGGCGGCTAGTTCAAAGAGGGAGGGCTGGTCTGGAGTGAGGGTCATGAGGGTTTGCCACTGCTGGAAACTGCTAAATTTGCCCGTGGCGGTGAGACAGTTGCCGCTACCGTAGAGAACTCGCACTTGTAGGGCATCTTTGCCTTGAGGCTGACCGTTGGGGCCGGGGCTTTGATGGTCTTTGGCGCCCGTTTCGGCGTCCCAGAGATGACCCAGGGCGATCGCCAGAGGAACGGAGTGATGGGCGATGACCAAGCCAAAGCTAATGGTGGAGCGTTCTCCGAGGGTGAAGAGGGGGCGACGGGAGAGGAGGGGCCGACCCTGGCCATCTTGGGGTAGGTCGTCTCCTCGCCATTGCCAGTATTGACCGGCGGGGTTAAATTCTGGGTCTGCCTGACCTCGGAAGCATTGGCGGATATCCCACAGCCAACGGTCCCATTCCCAGAGGTTGCTGTAGGCGAGGATATCATCCCCACCACTATAAATGAGTCGGCCGGCATAGCGGCGCTCGGTGAGGTAGGGAACCAGTTGGTTGGAAAAGTCTAGGAGGGAGCGGCTGAGGGCGCTGTGGGTGGCGGGTCCCATGCGTTTGGGCAGGGTGAGGAACTCTTGCAGGCTGGGGTCGCCGCTATCCCTGAGGGCTTGGGGGAGATAGTCGCCATAGGGTCCCATTTTTTTGCCTTTGAGCCAGTCACTCATGCCGTCTCCGTCTCCGGCGGCTAGGACATACCAGTCGCTGGGGTTGTTGTTGGGGTAGTGCTGGTCGAGTTCCTGTTGCAGTTGTTCGCGGTAGTCTCGTCGCCGTTCCTGGAGTTGTTGTCGGTAGGTTTGGCTGAGTTGGCTGTCTTGTTCCTGGTCGAGTTGGCGTTGTAGCTGTTGGATAGTCTCGTCGTCGGCATCTTCCACGAGCCAACCGGGGTTGAGGAGACGGGGGGGATGGTCTTTGAGGTTGTCGTTGCTCTCGTCAATGAGGGGAATGCCCCATTTGCCTTTCATGTCAGCGATGGCCGCTTCGAGCCAGGGAAATTGTGGGTGGCTCAGGAGGGTTTGGCAGACCTGTTGATAGTAGGGTTGATGGTCGGGATGGGTGCGTAGGTAGCCGGCGACTCCGGAGGTGAGGTCGGGATAGTAGGGGGCAATTCGTTGGGAGCCGTCCCGGTTCAGCAGTTGGGGCAGGACTTTTTCGAGTCCCCGTTTGAGGGTTTCTGTGGCGTTGAGGGCTTCGATCCCGTCGAAGAACCCGGCTTCTCGTCGCCAATGGCGTTTGCTGTCTTGTTCGGAGATCCAATCGGGGCCGGGATGGACGACGGGTCCGACGCCGGAGATGGTGGAGCGAGGCCCGAAGGCGGTGGGGAGTTCCCAGGTGCGGGCGTTTTTGATTTGGCTGAGGCTGGCCCGGGCGTGACCGAAAATGTCGGCCCACCAGGAGCCGATGTTGAGTTCGCCGGGGTTGTCTGGAGGTTGGGCGCTTTGCAGGAATTGCAGTTCGGCCAGGGGGAAGAGTTGGGCTTGGGGATAGATACGGTTTTGTCGGTTAATCCAGGTGTCTAGGTTGGGGTTGCTGGCTTGGCTGGGTTGGCTGAGGGGTTCTCCTTCTTCCCCGATGGGGACGGCACTCCAGTAGGTTTGCCATTGGGTTTTGAGCCAGAAGCCCCAACTGGAGGCGTCGGCGTTGAGGTGGGGCTGCCAATGGCGGTTCTGTTGCAGTTCTCTGAGGACTTGGTCGCCAATGTCCATCCAGGCTTGCAGGAGGGTTTGGCGGGCGGTTTGCATGGCGGCTTTGACCCGCTGTTTGGGCAGGACGACCATCAGCACGTTGGGGAAGCCGGCGGTGAGGAGGGCGCGATCGCTCGGTGGGTCAATCCACGGGCGGAAGTTGGGGTAGTCTTGGCGCAGCCAGTGGTCGATGAGGGGCTGTTGGTAGAGGCTGGGGTAGAGGAGACTGTCGGGACCGTAGGTTTGGGCCAGTTTGTAGGCGACTTTGGCGCAGAGGTAGTGGAGAACCCAGGAGCCGGCCCAGAAGTCGCGGATTTTACGGCTGGCTTTGATGAGTTCTTGGATGGGGGAGAAGGTGAAGCTGGCCAGGTAGGGGCGATCGCCCTTTGGACCGTCCTCTGAGGGTTGGCGCTGGTCTCCGGTGAGGGCCCCGGTGAAGGCGGCGGTCATGCTGCTATGGGTCCAGATGGAGGCGTCGGGAAATTGGGGGTCGGCGGGCAGCAGCATTAGGGCTTCGTCTTGGAATTGCCGGCAGACTTCGACGGGCAGACAACGCCAGAACCACCAAAAGAGGGCTTTGGGGTCGTCCTGGAGTCCCTCGGGGATGGCGGCTCTCAGGGCGGCTTGTTTCTCCTGGAGGTAGGGGGTGGGGTCTGTGAGGAGGGGGCGATCGTTCTGGAGTTTTAGGGTTTGGTTGGCTCCCGAGAGGAGGTGGGAGATGGTGAGTCCGTTGTTGCTGTAGGTGATGGGCAGGTTGAGATGGCGGATGGCCGCGCGATCGCTGGCGGCGGTGATGGCATCGGCCAGCCGTGAGGGGGTCTCATCTGGCTCCGGGGAGTCTTGGCTGAGGGGGGGAATTTGGAGGCTGTGCCAGTCTTGGTACAACTGGGTGGCGTTTTGGGGATAGAGGGGGGAGAGGACGGGGGTGTTCAGGAGTCCTTGGAGTTTGGCTTGCCAGTATCGGGTCACGGTGATGGCTTGGGGTAGGGAGGACAGGGCAATGGGCGCTCTGGGGACTGAAGACCAGTTCAGGGACGCAAGGGGTTGAGATGGCTCCGTTTCTGGGGCTAGGTCTCTTGGGGGGTCTGGGCAGATGCGGCTAGTCTAACTGGGTTTGGGACCGGTAGGAGCTGGACCTGCTTATTAATCTCTCGTTTTTTGGGGGCTATTTTTACGGTCATGGGGGGAATTTGTAATATATCGTCACATTTGGGGGCAATATCGGGGTCTCCCCCGGCTTCAGGTTCAGGGTCTGAGGGAGGGCTGTCCCTCGGCGGCTTGGCCGGTGGCTCGGGTCTCCGCTTGTGATTCTGATGCTGATGACCGGTGGAGTTCCGGTCTCAATCTTAGCAGAGGGGTAGAAGTGGGGTCTTCAAATTTGTCTTGACAGTTCAGAGCGGAATAGGTTGCGGCGAAATGTCTTCCAGGACAATTTCTTCCAAGATTCGCTATGAGTATTATTCCTCATGCGTCTAACCTTACTCTACTCTACGTTTTATGTTCTGATTACCTCGGAGTAATTACACTCCGTCCTACCCGCTGCTGAGGTTTCTGCTGCTCGTCCAGCCTATCAGGGGTTCGACCTTTTTCCTGAACTCAGTCAGCGTTTTTATTCGTTCCGCCTCTCGATTGTTTTGGCAGGTTAGGGCGGTTCATTTCGCCCGACCGCTCCTCAGAGATAACGGCTATCACTAAATAAATGCCGTGAGGGTTACGCGGTCGAAGTTGGTATTTTTGTTCAGATTACCACTTATAGATAGGACGCTTTTCTAGAACCCGTTTACCCGTACTGTCTCCCCTTTACCGCCAGTGTGCCTATCTGCTTTGGCTCTGATTGCGGCCTAGTTGCCAGCTTCACTCTCTGAAATTCCGAGTTCAGTCGGTGTGGCCAGGTTGGGAGTCACTGTGTCTCTTACAGGGCAAGACTTTCACTTGCATCAAAGAGTCAGTTAGGAGCCAACGTCTTAGGTTGGTTTCTCCCCGCTGGTTATGTATTAGCCAGCGAACGAATCGCACTCAAGTTTCCAATCTAATAACATCTCCAGCGAGTGGAGACGTTCTACCTGGCGTCGGAATATCGGCCTGAGAATATTGTTTCCAATCTAATAACATCTCCAGCGAGTGGAGACCCGGCTCAAATCTCGGTTCGCCTCATCCAGCAACCGGTTTCCAATCTAATAACATCTCCAGCGAGTGGAGACAGGCAGGGACCTTACGCCACATAGGGCCCGCTTTTGGGGAGTTTCCAATCTAATAACATCTCCAGCGAGTGGAGACAAGTGTTCGACTTACTGCTTTTTCAGCACGTCGGGCAGACACATCAGGTTTCCAATCTAATAACATCTCCAGCGAGTGGAGACCTAATTTGGAGGCTGGCTCAAAACTCTTGACCTACTGCGACCTGGAGAATGGTTTCCAATCTAATAACATCTCCAGCGAGTGGAGACTGGGGGAGCGAACCTACAGGAATCCGACCTACGGGGAGTTTCCAATCTAATAACATCTCCAGCGAGTGGAGACATATTAGCTATCTCGGCACGGAATTCCCATCTCTCTGTTTCCAATCTAATAACATCTCCAGCGAGTGGAGACCAAGGGTTCCCGGCTACAGCCGATCGTGATCCCCGGCACGTTTCCAATCTAATAACATCTCCAGCGAGTGGAGACAAGCCCAAGCCCAAAACACAACCCCCGAGGGAACCGGCGTTTCCAATCTAATAACATCTCCAGCGAGTGGAGACCCTGGCACGGATCAGGTGCTCAAACGGCGGCCGGTGAACTTGTTTCCAATCTAATAACATCTCCAGCGAGTGGAGACTGGAAAGTAAAGAAAAAGTTTATGAGATCCTTAACCAGTTTCCAATCTAATAACATCTCCAGCGAGTGGAGACGGAGAACTCCCCAAGGTGGGCTGGTCGATCCATGATGATCGCCTTGTTTCCAATCTAATAACATCTCCAGCGAGTGGAGACTCTCATGGTTAAAGTTCTTTGGTTCAGCCGTCACCCGATGGTTTCCAATCTAATAACATCTCCAGCGAGTGGAGACGTCCCTTTGTTTTAATGCTAGAGTGGGAAAGTCAAGTTTCCAATCTAATAACATCTCCAGCGAGTGGAGACCTGATATGGCCGGGTTGGCCCTCCCCGACGGGATGTCGGGTTTCCAATCTAATAACATCTCCAGCGAGTGGAGACGGTAAACAGTCCAAGGACGTGAGGCTTCAGGCCAAGCGTCAAGTTTCCAATCTAATAACATCTCCAGCGAGTGGAGACTTGTAAAAAGCTAGATGAGATTCGACGCCAGTGGGACTCGTTTCCAATCTAATAACATCTCCAGCGAGTGGAGACTCCTGTTGGAAGAAAATCCGGGGGTATGGGCTGAAATCGAGTTTCCAATCTAATAACATCTCCAGCGAGTGGAGACCTCTGGGGTACCTACTGGACGTCGACCCCTGCGACATGCTGGGGTAGTTTCCAATCTAATAACATCTCCAGCGAGTGGAGACGCCCCCACTGGACTCCAGGTGTCTTGGATAACTTGGAGAGTTTCCAATCTAATAACATCTCCAGCGAGTGGAGACAAGAAGGTAATCTACAAAGGGTTTGGCGCCACGCTTCGGGTTTCCAATCTAATAACATCTCCAGCGAGTGGAGACAGGTAAAGGAGGGGGAAACCCGCGAGTTTGTCGTCAAGTTTCCAATCTAATAACATCTCCAGCGAGTGGAGACCGCCATGCAAGATTAGCAACCTATAGCCTTTTTTCTTCTAGTTTCCAATCTAATAACATCTCCAGCGAGTGGAGACAGTCCGGACCAGCCTCCCTGGCAACCGGTTAGGCGAAGAAGGTTTCCAATCTAATAACATCTCCAGCGAGTGGAGACTTGGTTAATAAATAGGAGAAAACCATGTCTAACAAGTTTCCAATCTAATAACATCTCCAGCGAGTGGAGACATTGACGCGCAGGATGATAAATTCCTCTTGCCCGTCGTTTCCAATCTAATAACATCTCCAGCGAGTGGAGACGTGAGGAAACACCCTACTTGGGGGACCCCAAAGCCTCCTGGTTTCCAATCTAATAACATCTCCAGCGAGTGGAGACGAGATGGAGGGGCAGGACCGCTTGGTCCAGCTGGCATGTTTCCAATCTAATAACATCTCCAGCGAGTGGAGACATGCCGCAGTCGTGCTATCAAACTACGCCTACATACAGTTTCCAATCTAATAACATCTCCAGCGAGTGGAGACGATAAGCTGCCCAAGTACACGGGCCGAGCGCTCTGGCTTGGTTTCCAATCTAATAACATCTCCAGCGAGTGGAGACCAGAAAACGGTGAGGGATTTAAAGCCCGGGCCAAAGTCGTTTCCAATCTAATAACATCTCCAGCGAGTGGAGACGAGGATTGAACCAAGATTACCCCAGGTATAGGGTATCGAGTTTCCAATCTAATAACATCTCCAGCGAGTGGAGACCCGTTCATGGGCACCACCCAAGGGAACCGTGACAAGCACGTTTCCAATCTAATAACATCTCCAGCGAGTGGAGACCATTCCGTACCTCGTCGAGCTCGCCGGGGTCAAACACCTGTTTCCAATCTAATAACATCTCCAGCGAGTGGAGACATCCCCAGGCACCATTCTACGAGTGGCAGCGGGGCGCCTGTTTCCAATCTAATAACATCTCCAGCGAGTGGAGACGTTCTATGCGGAATGGGACTCCTCGAAAGAGGTCCCGGTCGTTTCCAATCTAATAACATCTCCAGCGAGTGGAGACCGGATACGGGGATGAGGTTCTAGGGTTACACCTAGAAGTTTCCAATCTAATAACATCTCCAGCGAGTGGAGACGCCGTAGCCTTCCGAGCTTGTATCCTCCGTGTCAAGTTTCCAATCTAATAACATCTCCAGCGAGTGGAGACATCGTTACAACAATCGGGTTGGTAACAGCCCTATTGTGGGTTCTCGAGTTTCCAATCTAATAACATCTCCAGCGAGTGGAGACAATAGATAGGTGATAAACGATAAGGAGTATCGTATGAAAAGTTTCCAATCTAATAACATCTCCAGCGAGTGGAGACCCGGTATATCGACAATGGTATCTACAGGTTGAGGGCTATCAGTCAGGTTTCCAATCTAATAACATCTCCAGCGAGTGGAGACTCAACGTGGTCGAATTGAATATGCCTCCCTCGTAGCTCAGGTTTCCAATCTAATAACATCTCCAGCGAGTGGAGACTTCGCGGCAATGTTGACCAAACTCTGCATCGATAAGATGGTTTCCAATCTAATAACATCTCCAGCGAGTGGAGACGGTTTGACCACTGTGTATATATACCTACACACTAAGGTTTCCAATCTAATAACATCTCCAGCGAGTGGAGACTTTTCCATCAGAGTGGTTTTATTACTTCTGATGTACTGAAGTTTCCAATCTAATAACATCTCCAGCGAGTGGAGACCCATTGACTCTCCTCAAGAGGGAGAGTTTGATCCTCACGTTTCCAATCTAATAACATCTCCAGCGAGTGGAGACGCGTTAAGTCGCTCTAATTGGCCTTTCCGGTCCTGCGATTGTTTCCAATCTAATAACATCTCCAGCGAGTGGAGACCAGGCGGAGGCCCAGAACCGCCTAACTCTCGCCAAAAAGGTTTCCAATCTAATAACATCTCCAGCGAGTGGAGACATTAGTGGCGCATACCAAAATGGAACTCAGAAAAGTCTTGTTTCCAATCTAATAACATCTCCAGCGAGTGGAGACTACCGTATTTACCTTGCGAGAAGTAGTTGCCCATCTTGTTTCCAATCTAATAACATCTCCAGCGAGTGGAGACTCTAGCGAATCCCGGCGAATCAATGGGATGTAGCTTTCTTGTTTCCAATCTAATAACATCTCCAGCGAGTGGAGACTTATGGAGAAAATGAGAGTGAGAAAGGTAAAAATTGGTTTCCAATCTAATAACATCTCCAGCGAGTGGAGACCCTAGGTTCACTCGTAATATCTTTTGGGCGGGAGTTGTTTCCAATCTAATAACATCTCCAGCGAGTGGAGACAGGCTGATACACGTAAAATGGACGATTTTCCTGTTCATGTGTTTCCAATCTAATAACATCTCCAGCGAGTGGAGACATTCGAGGACTCATCTACAGCACATTCGGAAACACAGTTTCCAATCTAATAACATCTCCAGCGAGTGGAGACCGGCCAAGAAACTCAGAAAGGGGCGTCCACTGCGGAGCCTGCAGTTTCCAATCTAATAACATCTCCAGCGAGTGGAGACAAAGCATCCTGAAACGGTTTGTTTTATTGCCATCTCCCAGTTTCCAATCTAATAACATCTCCAGCGAGTGGAGACCTATACCTTCCAATTCGCCGGGTGGGAAAAGCTCGTGAAGTTTCCAATCTAATAACATCTCCAGCGAGTGGAGACGCCCCAGAACAAGCCGGCGATCGATGCCGTGCCTGGACTGTTTCCAATCTAATAACATCTCCAGCGAGTGGAGACTGTTCCTAGGGATTCTCGTGGCCGCCTCCTATGGCTTGTGTTTCCAATCTAATAACATCTCCAGCGAGTGGAGACGGAACTCAGAAAAGTCTTTTGTTTGGATTGTAAAGAGTTTCCAATCTAATAACATCTCCAGCGAGTGGAGACAAAGCCATAGCGGTAAATTTAAAGTTGAAAAATTAGTTTCCAATCTAATAACATCTCCAGCGAGTGGAGACATACCCGACTGCGGCGATCGCAGAAGCAAACCGGGTGTTTCCAATCTAATAACATCTCCAGCGAGTGGAGACCCGCTGGCATACTGGGGTAGGAGGACTTATATGCAAGTTTCCAATCTAATAACATCTCCAGCGAGTGGAGACAAGTCCAAACCCAAAACACACAGACCGGCCCCTCCTTCGAGTTTCCAATCTAATAACATCTCCAGCGAGTGGAGACTCCTCAGCCAAGTCGAATACCACTTCGACCGGATTGCGTTGTTATAGTTTCCAATCTAATAACATCTCCAGCGAGTGGAGACGCTGCAGAGCAAGAGTCGGCGTTCTAAACGTGTAGAGTTTCCAATCTAATAACATCTCCAGCGAGTGGAGACAGCTATACCTTCCAATTCGCGGGCTGGGAACGGCTGTTTCCAATCTAATAACATCTCCAGCGAGTGGAGACACTAATGTAAGTCAGGAACTTCCTGCCACCCCTTGAGTTTCCAATCTAATAACATCTCCAGCGAGTGGAGACGCCTGATGAATAACATCCCCAACCCATTCTCCTACTGTTTCCAATCTAATAACATCTCCAGCGAGTGGAGACGTTAAGCCTAGTCATAGGGCTTGAGGAAGAATACTATGACTATCAGGTTTCCAATCTAATAACATCTCCAGCGAGTGGAGACTTGCAACAACTCCAAGCTATGGAGCAGGGGAGTCAGGAGTTGTTTCCAATCTAATAACATCTCCAGCGAGTGGAGACGTCTTCTTTATAGCGACAGATTCCCTGTCCGCGAAAGTGGTTTCCAATCTAATAACATCTCCAGCGAGTGGAGACTGAACGCACCAAAATGGCTGATTGTGATCGTCACAATCGTGTTTCCAATCTAATAACATCTCCAGCGAGTGGAGACCTGAAGCTGAAACTGAAGCTGAAACTGAAACTGAAGGTTTCCAATCTAATAACATCTCCAGCGAGTGGAGACGAAAGGAAGCTTGTTGGGGACCTCGAAAGAGGGGGACTTGTTTCCAATCTAATAACATCTCCAGCGAGTGGAGACGTGAAGGGCAAGCGCAAGGCATACTAACTCAGATATGTTTCCAATCTAATAACATCTCCAGCGAGTGGAGACAGATATTTACGCTCACGACCCAGAGCGGGCGTTCAAGTTTCCAATCTAATAACATCTCCAGCGAGTGGAGACAGAGGTTTTGGCGCCTCAGTTCGAGGTAGTAGCCACTGTTTCCAATCTAATAACATCTCCAGCGAGTGGAGACGGTTAGCAACTTTACGGGGGTCAGATCCCGTTGGGGGGTTTCCAATCTAATAACATCTCCAGCGAGTGGAGACCTGGCTGTACCGGGAGGCAGATGGCCAGGTTTGCAAAAGTTTCCAATCTAATAACATCTCCAGCGAGTGGAGACAGCAATTCTATCGCGCCCACAACCGGGGGGCCGACCCCCAGATTGTTTCCAATCTAATAACATCTCCAGCGAGTGGAGACATTCACCACCCGTCGTTTACAGGGAATTACGACGTCCCGTTTCCAATCTAATAACATCTCCAGCGAGTGGAGACCGTATCGGCCATTCACGCTCCTAAAAGCAAAACACTGTTTCCAATCTAATAACATCTCCAGCGAGTGGAGACCTGCGTCTTCGGACTGCAGTCGGGGGTGGCCGCCCTCAACCCCGTTTCCAATCTAATAACATCTCCAGCGAGTGGAGACTGAATTTATCCGACAATCAAATCGAAGGGCGTGTATCTGTTTCCAATCTAATAACATCTCCAGCGAGTGGAGACATCGTCAGAAACTGCTGATGTTGCTGGGGTGAAAACCTGTTTCCAATCTAATAACATCTCCAGCGAGTGGAGACATTACATTTAGAGTGCTCTTAACTTGGAACAATGTATGTTTCCAATCTAATAACATCTCCAGCGAGTGGAGACCATCGAAACGCATGGAAAGCAAACCTACGTTGGTGTCTCGTTTCCAATCTAATAACATCTCCAGCGAGTGGAGACCTCCTCCCTGAATATTTTCAGCTATTTGGTGATGATGTTTCCAATCTAATAACATCTCCAGCGAGTGGAGACACCAAAAGCTTTGGCGTTGGAGTTAGACTCAAGTCTCTGTTTCCAATCTAATAACATCTCCAGCGAGTGGAGACAGCGTAACGGGACTAAGGGTTTGGTCGCACCCCTCTCCAAGTTTCCAATCTAATAACATCTCCAGCGAGTGGAGACAGGGATTTGATCTATCTGCTTCACGCCATGAGCAGGTTTCCAATCTAATAACATCTCCAGCGAGTGGAGACATTACCCAATGTCCTTGCAAATATAAATTACATCTATAAGTTTCCAATCTAATAACATCTCCAGCGAGTGGAGACATGGACAACCTTACCCGTCTCATGTTCGCTACTCTGGCCAAGTTTCCAATCTAATAACATCTCCAGCGAGTGGAGACACTGCTTTTCCATGGCTAACTCCAACGCCAACGCCGTTTCCAATCTAATAACATCTCCAGCGAGTGGAGACAGCTCCGCAAGGTCGTCGACATAAGCTGTCGAAGAGCGCTAATGTTTCCAATCTAATAACATCTCCAGCGAGTGGAGACACCATGTTCGATTTCAACAGCTGCGAAGCCCCCCAATACAGTTTCCAATCTAATAACATCTCCAGCGAGTGGAGACGGCGGAATGCGGTGACGCAAACTCGCACTATGGCCTTTGAGTTTCCAATCTAATAACATCTCCAGCGAGTGGAGACATGCTTAATGAGGGGGACTCCGATGGTGATTCCATCGGTTTCCAATCTAATAACATCTCCAGCGAGTGGAGACAATAATGAGGAAACTCACCATGGCTAACTTCTTCACGTTTCCAATCTAATAACATCTCCAGCGAGTGGAGACGGGACTTGGACTAGCCAGTCCAGCCATTCCTTTAACGGAGTTTCCAATCTAATAACATCTCCAGCGAGTGGAGACTTTTCCGCCCGAGCTTCCCGGTCCACTTCTCAACACCTCGTTTCCAATCTAATAACATCTCCAGCGAGTGGAGACAGAATTATGAAAGATAAGATAAACCGTTTAAAGAATATAGTTTCCAATCTAATAACATCTCCAGCGAGTGGAGACTCCTTATGGCCCTAATGTACATTTTAACCGGGGGCAGTTGTTTCCAATCTAATAACATCTCCAGCGAGTGGAGACTTAAGGTTGCATTCCCACCTCTGTCCATCAAAGATTGTTTCCAATCTAATAACATCTCCAGCGAGTGGAGACAAATAAAAGGAGATATCTTTTAATAATTAACTTATTGTTTCCAATCTAATAACATCTCCAGCGAGTGGAGACCTACGGCCAACCGGTCATTTCTGTCGTCACTCCGAAAGGGTTTCCAATCTAATAACATCTCCAGCGAGTGGAGACAAGAGTCGAGAGGGCCGGGCCACGATGGTGTACAACCTCATCAGTTTCCAATCTAATAACATCTCCAGCGAGTGGAGACAATCTCGATGCCCAAAGAGGACTGGAAACCCGTGAAGTACACGTTTCCAATCTAATAACATCTCCAGCGAGTGGAGACACCATTACAGGAATAAAACAGGAATAAATATGTTCACATTAGAAGTTTCCAATCTAATAACATCTCCAGCGAGTGGAGACACGGAGATAGTTTTTAGTTTAGGTTTTGGGTTCTCTTTATGTTTCCAATCTAATAACATCTCCAGCGAGTGGAGACACTGCTTGATCATGAGTAATTCCACTACCTCCATCTCCACGTTTCCAATCTAATAACATCTCCAGCGAGTGGAGACCTTAGATTACGGCTGCGGACGTGGAGTTTGCGCTGACGTTTCCAATCTAATAACATCTCCAGCGAGTGGAGACATTAAAGGACAAAATACCATGGTTTACTCCACCAAACGTTTCCAATCTAATAACATCTCCAGCGAGTGGAGACTCAAAGGTCTCATCCTTCTCCCCTGTGTTGGCTCTGTTTCCAATCTAATAACATCTCCAGCGAGTGGAGACTCCATGAAAAGGCCAAACAGGTGATGGGGCCGGATAAAGTTTCCAATCTAATAACATCTCCAGCGAGTGGAGACGAGGCAGGTCCCAAAGACCCGGTGCCTCTGTGCCGTTTCCAATCTAATAACATCTCCAGCGAGTGGAGACAACTCTTTATCGAGACGTGGAAACGCGATCTTGAGAGTTTCCAATCTAATAACATCTCCAGCGAGTGGAGACTCATCAAAGAGCTGGTGTGTGAGCTCCGGGCAAATGGCGTTTCCAATCTAATAACATCTCCAGCGAGTGGAGACCTCCATTGAAGTGAGTGGAGTGGAGGGAATTCACGTTTCCAATCTAATAACATCTCCAGCGAGTGGAGACGTGAATCGCGGGGACCAGGCGTGGCTGGAAACGGCGTTTCCAATCTAATAACATCTCCAGCGAGTGGAGACTCCGATTATAGCCCGTATGGGGCCATCATTCCAGAGGGGGAGTGCGAGGCTGAAGAAATTCCCTCCCCAGCCTCGCCTATCGAGCCAGCTCTCAAACGCCCAAACCCTGACCCGGCAACGCATCGAGGCTCAGAACCGCAAGCCGTTCTTACAGAGCCTCAGCCCGAGCCTCGCCCCTAAATAATGACAGAGTCTGGAAACTCCGTCACCGGGGGACCAACTCCCCAAACCTGCACCTGAAACAACGTATGACGAGACAGAGGATAAAAGCGAATATTATCCTCCTCCAAATTCACCCGTCCCTGCAATCGGTCCTGCAACTCAACAAACTTCGCCCGAGGTAACAGACATTCAAAGGTCGAATATTGAACACGCTGTCCATAACCCTTCAAAAAATCATGAACCTTTTGGCGTCGCTTATTATTGGGGATATCGTACACCACCAAATACAAAAACATGACTCTCCTCAACCCTAGCGAATTTGATAGGGGCTATAGCCCAACACCGGCTTATAGACAAAGCGTTTATACGCCTTCACCTGTTGCTGCAACAGATCCCACTTTGGCTGCTCCTGTCCCGACTCATCAGTCACCGTCTCCTCCATCCGCAGTAAAAAAGCCCTCAAAAACTTGCGCCGTCCCGTATCATTCAAATAATAGCCACCCTGATGATGAATAAAATCATCCGTGGCACTCATCATATTCCGATTCACCAAATACAACACCAACGAGTCCACAAAAGGAGCGCGAAACTCCTCAATCAAATCAGAGGCTAACGCCGCATGACCATCATGACCTTCATGTAAACAGGACAAATAGGGGTCTAGTCCCTGTAACTCAATCAACGTCAACAAATGATTCCACAAGACCTGATAGCCAAACGACAACATGGCATTCACCGGATTTCCAGGAGGACGACGGGAGCGACCCATAAAGACAAAATCTCGCCCCTGTAAGGACTCACCAAACCCAGAAAAATACTGAGCCGCCCCAGCCCCTTCATACCCCAGTAACTGGTCCAGACTTTCAGCCCGTCCCGCCTTATCTGTCAGATACTCCAACTGTTGCAAAATTCCCTGTAAATCCAGAGCCGGGCGACGGCGATTTTGCCGAGATAAAATCGTCCGAGAATTGCGTAACTTGCCCTGAACCATCTGTCGCGCCACCAACAAGCGGTCAACAGAAGTCAACAGTTGCTGATAGCGAGCCAACTGACGATAGCCCCGCTCAATGGGCAAAATGCGGCCATAGCAGTAGCCCATCCGAGATAAATAGGCAATGGGAATATTGCGCCACAAACAAGAGCGAATCGCCTGAGTTGTCATCTGAGACTGACCAAAAATCAGCACCATTTCCAACAACGGCAATTGCACCGTCCCCAAAATCTTCTCTTTTTGTTTCACCAGTAACTCTTCTCCTTTGACACACACGTAACAGCCTTGTTGAGATACATAGAGGGTTTGCATCAATCGTCTCTCCAATTAAATGGCATGGTCTCAAACTAGAACCGATGAATCTCATCCTCCGGGGAATCCGAGAGGGAGGCGGTCATCTCCTGAGCCTGACGCAACAACTCCACCTCAGCGGGAGTCAGAATCCGAATAAATCCGTCCAGACAGAGGGAAGTGATGAGGGTTGACACCGTCACCAACACAGT
>SMDP01000071.1 GCA_012911965.1 Geitlerinema sp. P-1104 | reverse complement strand
ACAGGGAACAGGGAACAGGGAACAGGGAACAGGGAACAGGGAATAGGGAACAGGGAACAGGGAACAGGGAACAGGGAACAGGGAACAGGGAACAGGCAATAGAAAAACCGCCTTCTTCCCCTACTGCCTATTGCCTGCTGCCTACTGCCTATTGCCTTTCTTCCCCTACCCCTCAAAAATGCCAGTCAATCGCTCCCGTTCCAACCCTTGGCCAATAAAGACTAAGCGAGTTTGGCGGGATTCGTCAGGCTTCCAGGGGCGATCGAAAAAGGACTCGAACCGTTGTCCAACCCCTTGTAAGACCATCCGCATCGGTTTATTAGCCACATTGACAAAGCCTTTAATGCGGTAAATTTCCTCCCGTTCCACCAAATCCTGAAGTCGTTGGGTGAGCGTCTTGGGGTTGAGGGGCTGATCAAAGGTCAGACAGACTGAGTTAATCTCATCATCATGATCATGGTCATGCTCACCGTCATGATGACTAGGGCGATTCTCTAAATCCTCCTCCACCGAGGCATTGAACCCCAACAAGACACTCGACTCAATCTCCCCTTGATGACAAGGAACCAACTTCACCCCAGGACGAACCTGAGACTCTAGCCAGGTTCGGATCTGATAATAGCGATCATCGGCCACGCGATCGCACTTCGTCAGCAAGACCAAATCCGCACAATTGAGTTGATCCTCAAACAACTCCTCAAGGGGAGTTTCATGTTCCAAATTCTCATCCGCCTGCCGTTGAGCCTCCAACGCCTCTAAATCGCGCACCAAGCGATCTTCGGCGATCGCCTCACAATCGACCACCGTAACCACCCCATCAACCGTGGCCCCAGTACGAATTTCTTGCCAACGGAAGGCTTGAACCAGAGGCTTCGGTAATGCAAGCCCTGAGGTTTCAATGACGATGTTATCAATGCGATCGCGACGTAACAGGAGTTCCTGCATTGTCGGTAAAAACTCTTCCTGAACCGTACAACAGAGACAGCCGTTGGCCAATTCTAAGATATTAGAGCTAGCGTCTTCCTCCTCATCACAGACCTGACAGGAGCGTAACAAGTCCCCATCAATGCCCACCTCACCAAACTCATTCACCAGAACGGCGATGCGACGGCCCTGGTTATGTTGCAGGAGATGACGAATCAGGGTAGTTTTTCCGGCCCCTAAAAATCCGGTAATGACGGTGACAGGTAGTTTCGCTGGCATAAAATTCTAATTGAATTGTGGATATGAACTGAGCTTTATTTCACGATAACAGCTTTCGGGTTAACGGCTCAAACCTTGACGCTCAGGGAGATTTGTTAGAATCGAACTGAGGATCACCCCTAAAACCCATGACAACTACGACTGATTTCCCCAACCCCCCTCCCAAGTCCCCGACTTATCCCAGAGCTGATAGGCGCTGTCTGCTACGGACATCTATTGCCATAGCGGCTGCTATCGTCGGCTTGCCCGCCCTGAATCTCGGTCAAATGACTCCCTCCTCATCTGAGGCGATCGCCGCCCCAATGAACGCCGTAGAGAGTCCGCCGCGAGTGGCCCAATGGATCGAAAATGAAATGTATGCCCTGCGTCAATCCCAACGGCGCTGGATTGAGATCGATCTCACCGGCCAACGACTGATCGCCTGGGAAGGCGATCGGCAGGTGTATGCCGTCTTTGTCTCCACGGGAACCTACGCCACGCCAACCCCCACCGGCGTCTATGAGATTTATGTGAAATACCCAGAAGCCCCCATGAGTGGGCCGGGATATCACATTCCCGATGTTCCCTACGTGATGTACTATGACGGCAACTACGGCATTCATGGCGCCTATTGGCATAACAACTTCGGCACGCCCATGAGTCGTGGCTGTACCAATGTGGCCTTAGATCATGCCGCCTGGCTCTATTCCTGGGCCTCCGTTGGCACGCCCGTCGTCGTTCGGCGCTAACGTAATAAAGCTTCTAACTGTTGTTCCTCCCAGAGCGATTGATACAATCCCGGCTGTTGGATTAACTCGCGATGAGTTCCCAATTGCGCCACGCGACCGTGATCGAGGACTAAAATGCGATTGGCTTTAGCGGCGGCGGAGAGTTGGTGGGAAATAAACAAGACGGTTTTACGCTCGGTTCCCGTGGATAACTCCTGTAAAATCTGACTGGCAGTTTGGTTATCCACACTGGAGAGAGCATCATCGAGAATTAACACCGGTGCATCCATCAAGAGGGCGCGAGCCAAGGCCGTGCGTTGTCGCTGGCCCCCGGAGAGGGTAATCCCCCGTTCGCCGACGACGGTGTCATATTGTTTGGGGAAATTGAGAATTTCCGGGTGAATCTGGGCCAGCTTGGCGGCATGTTCCACTTCAACTTGCTCGGCTTGGGGGTTTCCGTAGCGGATATTGTCTCGGATATTAGAACTAAAGAGAAAACTATCTTGGGGCACATAGGCGATCGCCCCTCGCAAGTCCTGTACCCGTAGCTCCGTGACATCATAGCCATCGAGAAACAACTGTCCCGGCTCAATTTCCAAAATGCGGGGAATGGCGTTGGCTAGGGTAGATTTCCCCGAGCCAACGGACCCCACCACGGCAATGGTTTCGCCCGGTTGAATATTGAAACAAATCTGATCCAAGGCCGGGGTTTTATCCCCCGGATAGACATAGTGGAGATTACGAGCTTCAAGTCGTCCGAGGACTTCTTGCGGGGGGAGGGCGATGGCCCCAGGGCGATCCTGAATCCCCGACTGGCTTGTAAAAATGGCCTCAATGCGATCGATACTCACCTCACCCCGTTGATAGATCGTCAAGGTAAAGCCCAACAAGGCAGTGGGAAACACCAAACGCTCCACATAGAGAATCATCGCCACGAAATCCCCAACGGCGATCGCCCCATCAGCAATTTCTCGGGCCCCAAATCCCAACAAAATCAACAAACTCGCCCCGGCTAACCCTTGTAACAAAGGGAACAGAGTCGTGCGGGTGCGAGCCAAAGCCAGATTACTCCCAAACAGTTTTTCATTACGATGGGCAAAAGCCCGGCGTTCATTCTCCTCCTGACCATAAATCTTCACCAGAGAAATCCCGCTCATATCCTCCTGAATCAACTCACTCAGACTCGATAGTTTCTCCTGAACATCCCGTTGTTCATCCCGCAGGCGGCCACTAAACACCCAAACCAAAACGAACATCACCGGGTAAATCAGCATCGATAACAGCGTCAAGCGGGGACTAATGGACACCATCACCGGTAACGTCAGCATATAGGCAAAAATGGTATTCAGGAGACTCAGCACGGCAAACCCCAGCAAGCGGCGTAGATTATCCACATCACTGGTGGCCCGGCTAATCAAATCCCCCACCCGGTTACGGGAGAAATACTCCGCATCCATATACAGCAGATGCTGAAAAATGCGCTGTTTGAGATCGAACTCCACCTGTCGGCCAATCCCAAACAGCAACATCCGCGACACGACACGAATCCCCCACATCACCGAGGCTAAGATCCCAATCAACAGGACATAGCGCCAGACTTGTTCCATGGTGAAGGCCACTTCCAAGTCATCAATCCCATTACGAATCAGCCAGGGAATATAAACCCCTAACCCGTTCACCAGAAACAGGGTTAGGGTTCCTAGGGCGACTTGTTTCCAATGGGGTCGTAGGTAGGAGAGGAGTTGTTTAAATTTCGATCGCTGCATCGATAACAAAGTGAGAGGAATGGGTCTAGGGGCAGTCTCAATTGTAACGAAACTTTAAGGCCACCCCCATCAACCCGACTGAATTAATTGGAGTCATCGGCGATAAAGCCGGGTAAGGGAATCTCACCCAACCCCAACTCTTCCAACTTCAGGGCCTTCACCCCGCCGGATTCCAGGCGACGTAAGAGGGTGCGCAACTGAATCCAGACGAGGGTGACGGAAATCCCCGCAATGACCGCCGAGAAGCTGTAGGCGAAACTCGGGGGCATCGAGAAAAAGAGTAACGATCCCGACAAGAAGCCCGTAGCCCCGAGAGTAATCCCCAGCAGGGGCACTTTGAGGCGACTGCCCTGAAGTAACACCAGTAGGCGACTCGAACGGCGTTTGGACCAATCTTGTAGGGTTCCCACAAGGGTTTTATAGAAGCTGTAGCAGCAGACGGCGGCCATCAGGAGACTGGCCACAATCAGAACATAAGGGGGATCAGAATAATACATGGCTAGGGACTAAGACATTAACGAAGGGGAGAGGTGGGATTGTTTAACGCACTCAGAGGCACATCTCGGAACCATTCCGAGGCCACTTCCGAGGCCCGTTGGGCTGAAAACTCCGTCAGAGAGGTAATCGCTGCATCCCAAATCCGCTCAGGTTTGATGTCTTCTTTGATGAGATTCCATAACCGTTGCACTTCTTCCGTATGCAGGCGATCGCCCTCCGTCAGGGCCAACAGCAACTGTTGCCGCAGGAAGCGCCCTTCCTCAGACATGAGATATTGCAAGCCTAACTGTGCCGTAGGAATGATATCAAACGTCTCATCAGTTCGGGCAATTTCAATCAAGTTTTCCAAACGGTTCCATTTAAACTCACCATTTTTGAATAGCACATCTAGCAAACGACGCCGCAGTTGCGGAGATTCCCCCCGTAGCAACTGTTGAGCAATATAGGGATAGCCTAAATCGACAATTTTGAAATTGGGATCTAAACTCAGGGCCAATCCCTCCTGAGTCACCACCGAGCGAATAATCAGGGCGAATTTCGCCGGAACCCGGAAGGGATACTCATACATCAACTCCGAAAAGCGATCGGTAACCGTTTTGATATTAAAGTCTCGTACACTCTGGCCAACAATATCTCCCAAAACCGTTTCTAAAGCCGGAATAATGGGGTAAATATCGGTGTCAGGAGCTAGGAAACCCAGTTTAACAAAGGCATGAGCCAAGTCTTCATAGTCCTTATTGACCAGATGAACGATGGCATCAACCAGGGTTTCCTTCATCCAAGGATCGAGTTGATCCATCATGCCAAAGTCAATAAATGCCATCTGATTGTCTTTAGTGGCAAATAGATTTCCTGGATGGGGATCAGCATGGAAAAATCCATGTTCGAGGAGTTGTTGCAGTCCACTAATGACCCCAACTTCGACAATCGCGTTGGCATCAATTCCAGCTTGGCGCAGATTTGTGGTTGTGGTCAATTTATAGCCATGAATCCACTCCAATACTAAGACCTTGCGGCTTGAGTATTTCCAGTAAATCTCAGGAACTTTAACCCGAAGGTTATCGCGGAAATTATAGGCAAATTTCTCAGCATTATGTCCCTCATTGACATAGTCAATTTCTTCAAAGAGTTTAATGCCAAACTCATCAACCACCAAGGTCAGATCATGACCGAGATTCAGAGGCAGAAAGGGGCTAAGCAATTTGGACCCTAGGCGAATCAGGAACAAATCCCGAGTCAGGCGAGGTAGCAAATTGGGTCGTTGCACTTTGACGGCCACTTCCTCACCCGTATGCAGTTGAGCGCGGTAAACTTGAGCTAGACTTGCCGCAGCAATGGGACTGGGGGAGATGTCCTGGAAGGCCTCGTTGACGGTCAAGCCCACATCACGCTCAAAGATATTAAAGGCGACGGTATTGCTAAAGGGGGGGAGTTGGTCTTGGAGTTTAACCAGTTCTTCGAGAAAATCCTTGCGGATTAGATCCGGCCGAGTCGAGAGGGCTTGTCCCACCTTAATAAAGGTTGGGCCAAGATGAGTCAAAATTTTTCGGAGTTGTTGGGCCCGTTTAGGCTTGTGATTCGGCTCTTGTCGAAACCAGTGGTCAAACTGGAGTCCAATGACAAATCCAGCAAAAAGCCAGATAATGACGAGCGATCGCCAAATGGCTTCCCAAGGGCGGCGTTTATAGTAACGGGCGATCGCGTCCGCGTCATAACGCTGTAATTGACTCAGAGGATGGGGGTTCACGCTAACTTCTATGTCTCCAAAATCACGAACCGGCGTTGAGCAAAGACCTCAACCGAGTTCATCTTTGCCGAAATCGTCCGAACGATGTCATAACCTTATTTAACTAAAGTATATAAAACTACAGACCTTTCTCAATCTCTAGGGCCCATTTTGCCAGCATTCTTACCGCTATACCTGTTGACCTACAAGAGTTTTCGGATTTTATGCTCTCTGCCAACCCCTCTCACGATACCTCAACTTGGACAACCCTGGGAGATTCCCCGGAGGTGATGGCGGTAGTGAGCGTGAATCTGAGTCTAGCCCTGTTAGGATTTCTGGGGGCCTTCTACTTAACCCGGTTACGGCGGCGGTTAGTGCGGCTAACGGATTGGTTATTGACCACAGAGCGTCAGAGTCGTCAGTTACTGCCCCTGGTGCAGC
Organism: Geitlerinema sp. P-1104; assembly: GCA_012911965.1. Classification (GTDB taxonomy): domain Bacteria; phylum Cyanobacteriota; class Cyanobacteriia; order Cyanobacteriales; family Geitlerinemataceae; genus Sodalinema. Next base: position 13,527 of record SMDP01000071.1, on the reverse strand, counting down.
GATGGCTGGCCCAACGGCAACAGTCCACTCAACAAACCCGCGATCGCCTACAGCAGATTGAACAACGGCTGCAACTGTTGCAACAATCCCTCTCGTTAATGCTGTGGCTTCTACGGCGACGGGGACGAATGAGTCCTACGGCGGATAAATCGCCCAACTAACGCCGCTAGCCCTGACCCCCATCCCCCCAAAAACAGTCAATAAATTTTGCTAAGACTCATCTTAGGACGCCAACCGCAACCGTTACACTGAACGGACAGGTACAATTGTGATAGCAACCGCCCGAGTCCTAGGAATCCAGGAATCCCTTAACGGGGATATCTCGGCTTGATTCTCCATAACCCTAACCCCCTCCCCTCTGTTCCTGTGACATTGTCCCCGCTCTTTTGTCCCTGATCTAATGAGTGCATCCTCCCCTCAGCCTGCCCCGAAACCGACCCCTTTTGGACGCGATCGCACCCCAGCCAATGCAGATTATCGGCAACTGAACTTTGACGATCTCACGCCGATGATGCAACATTACGTAGAAACGAAACAGCAGCATCTCAACGCCCTGCTGTTGTATCGGGTGGGTGACTTTTTCGAATGTTTCTTTCAAGATGCCGTCACCGTTTCCCAGGAACTGGAACTGGTTTTAACCAGTAAAGATGGAGGCAAAAATATCGGGCGAGTGCCCATGACCGGCGTTCCTCACCATGCCCTAGATCGCCACGCCACCGTCCTCGTGGACAAAGGCTTTGCCGTGGCCATTTGTGATCAAATCGAAGATGCTGCCGCCGCTGCCAGCGAAAAACGCATGGTGGAACGTCAAATCACCCGAGTTCTCACCCCCGGAACCCTGGTTGAAGAAGGAATGCTCAGTGCCAGCCGCAATAACTTCCTAGCGGCGGTGGTGTTCGTGAAACAAAAATGGGGCTTAGCTCACGCCGATATCTCCACCGGGGAATTTTTCACCACCGAAGGACGAGGCCTCGATAGTCTCACCCAGGAACTGATGCGCTTGCAGCCCTCAGAAGTCCTCATTCCCAGTCAAACCCCCAATCCCGGCCGTCTGATCCGTTCAGGGGAAGCCAGCGACGAAATCCCGGAGAGTTTGCCCCGTCAGTTTTGTTATGCCCTGCGCCCTCAAAGCGCCTTTGAGTCGAGCAGTACCCGGCAGCGGCTTCTGCAACGCTATCATCTGCGATCGCTCGAAGCCCTCGGCTGTGATCATCTGCCCCTGGCCATTCGCGCCGCCGGGGGACTGCTGCAATACCTAGAAAACACCTTTGAGCAAGAGGTAGAAGACCGACGTGCCGGGGCCAATCCCGGTGTTCGTCAACTGCCCTTGCAACGGCTACGCACTTACGCCATTGCCGATTATCTGATTCTCGATGCCCAAAGCCGCCGCAACCTAGAAATTTTGGAAACCGTGCGCGATGGGAGTCGTCATGGGTCCCTGTTGTGGGCCATGGATCATACCCGAACCGCTATGGGATCTCGGGCCTTGCGGCGTTGGTTATTACAACCCCTAATGGATGCCGAGGAGATTGCCGCCCGTCAGGAGACCATCGCCGAATTATTTGCTGATGCCAGCCTGCGAGAGGGGCTACAAGCCTGCTTAAAACAGATTTATGACCTCGAACGTCTCACCGGTCGCGCCGGCTCTGGAACCGCCAATGCCCGAGACCTAGTGGCGATCGCCGATTCCATCGTCCGCCTGCCCGATTTAGCGGCCTTAGTGGCCCAAACTCAGGCTCCCTATCTGCGGGCCGTGGCCGAAGTTCCCGAAGCCCTAGAACAGCTTGGGGAGCGGTTGCATCAGGCCCTAGTGGAGAATCCCCCCTTACATCTAAAAGAGGGCAACCTAATTCGAGCGGGGGTTAACAGCCAACTCGATGATATGCGGGAAATGGTGGGGGGCGATCGCCAATGGTTGGCCGACTTAGAAACCCAGGAACGACAACGCACCGGCATCAGCACCCTCAAAGTGGGCTTTAACAAAACCTTTGGCTATTACCTAGCCCTACCCCGCTCTAAAAGTGACTTAGCCCCCGAGGGCTATATCCGCAAACAAACCCTAACCAACGAAGAACGCTATATCACCCCGGATCTCAAGGAACGGGAAGCGCGGATTCTCACGGCCCAGGATGACCTGAATCGTCTCGAATATGAAATTTTCTTAGAACTGCGGGCTGAGGTGGGGGCCCTAGCAGATCTAATTCGTGAGGTGGCTCAAGCGGTTGCGGCCTTAGATGTCTTAGCGGGTTGGGCGGAGTTGGCCAATGACCAGGGCTATTGTCGGCCGCAACTGGTGAACTCGCGGCAGATTTCCATTGTCCAAGGTCGTCACCCGGTGGTAGAGAAGTCCCTCCCCCCCGGTTTCTTTGTGCCTAATTCCGCTGAGTTAGGCTCGAATCAGTCCGAAGAATCGACGAGTGAGATGGCCGAGGGGGCGCATCCTGATGTGATTATCCTAACGGGTCCGAATGCCAGTGGTAAAAGTTGTTATCTGCGCCAAGTGGGGCTGATTCAACTCATGGCCCAGATTGGCAGTTTTGTCCCCGCCGAGTCTGCCACCTTAGGATTGTGCGATCGCATCTTCACCCGAGTTGGGGCAGTCGATGACCTAGCGACCGGCCAGTCCACGTTTATGGTGGAGATGAATGAAACGGCCAATATCCTGAATCATGCCACGGCGCGATCGCTGGTCTTACTCGATGAAATTGGCCGGGGAACCGCTACCTTTGATGGGTTATCCATTGCTTGGGCCGTGGCTGAACATTTGGCAACGGAGATTCAGGCTCGTACTATTTTTGCCACCCACTATCATGAATTAAACGAGTTAGCCTCAATTTTACCCAACATTGCTAACTATCAAGTTACCGTCAAGGAGATGCCTAATGAAATCATCTTCCTGCATCAAGTTCGCCCTGGGGGAGCTGATCGCTCCTATGGCATTGAAGCGGGACGCTTAGCGGGGCTACCCCCATCGGTGATTCAACGGGCCCGTCAGGTGATGGGTCAGATTGAACAACATAGCAAAATTGCCTTGGGGTTACGTCGGGGGGGGTCGTCTCCCGAGGGGAGGGTCAAAGAGCGGCGAGGACGCTATCAGACTCACTCTCCCCAGGAGGATGGCGATCGCCCTCGCTTACAACAACTCGATATTTTCGGCAGTTTTCCAACCGTCAATCACAAATCTTGATCATGACCCCATACCAACACTCATCTGTGAGATCCCACGTCATCTCCCTCTTCTGGGGGTTGGGTTTATCGCTCATTAGTGTGTTCACAGCCCAGGTCCCGGCCTGGGCTGAATTTGTGCCGCCCGATCGCGGCACTCCAGGGCGTTTAGAAGGAGCTGGCACACGCTGGAGGGATCCAAGTCAAGGTGAGTTTACCCCTCCCGATCAGCCTTTATTTGATACAGTTCGGGGAAGTTGTACCACCACGGCTGCTGATGCTAGCGCCTCCGCCTTAACGCTTTTGGCTCCTTTAGATACCCTAGGCATCACCCTAGAAGAGTATCCCCGCTTTTTCCTCTATGTGCCGCCCTTACCTGAGGGTGCTCAACTGGAGTTTGCTGTGACCGAATGGGAGCGTCTTGTGACCGAGGCTGGGGACGATATCCGCGATCGCCAAGTCTATTTAACTCAGGTAACACCGCCCCAGGAGGGAGGGGTGATGGCTTTAGAATTGCCCGAGGTGGACGATGAAGGGAACCCGATCACACCGTTAGCAGTGGGACAAAACTACACCTGGTTTGTGCGTATTCTCTGTGACCCTGATAGCCCCACCCGCTTCGGTCCTGATATTTGGCGAGAAGCCTGGGTGCGACGTTTAGCCCCCACAGAGGAGTTTGCGAGCCAACTGGCTGAGGCTCCCCTAGCTGAGCAGGTGGGACTCTTAGCGGAAACTGGGGTTTGGTACGATGCCTTAGCGCGTCTGGCCCAGCTGCGATCGCAATCAGACGAGCCGGAACTCGAGCAACGTTGGCAGGGACTCCTCGAATCCATCGGACTGGAGGAGGTCGCTGGGGAATAGGGGCCGTCTTGCTAGGGAATCGTCGGCACAGGGAACGGGAGTCAGGGAACGAGAGGGGCCGGGGAAACCTCAATGGCTCTGGCCCATTAAGCCTCAAACTTAAACGAGAAACTGTTTTAAATGATACAAGACTCGTTCTTGTTGCTCCCGTTTCAGTTCCGGGAACATTGGCAGGGAGAGAACCTCGTGACAGACGGCCTCCGTAGCCGGGAAATCTCCCTCGCTGTAGCCTAAATGGCGATAGACCGGCTGAGAATGGAGGGGGGTTGGGTAGTAGACCATGGTTCCCACTCCCAGCTCCTGGAGGCGCGATCGCAGGCGATCGCGATCGTGAGTCGGAGCCAGTCGCAAACTGTATTGATTCCAAACATGACCAGGGATATCCGAGGGGAGATGAAGATCTGCCAGGGGAGCCAGCAACCGCTGATAGCGATCAGCTACCTGGCGGCGTTGCTGATTCCAGGAGTCCAAATAACCCAGTTTGACACTTAAAATTGCCGCCTGCATGGCATCCAAGCGGCTGTTGATGCCAATTTCTTCATGGTAATAGCGACGAGTTGCCCCATGTTCTTTGAGGGTTCGTAGCCGCTGAGCCAGTTGGGGGTCATTGGTGGCGATCGCCCCTCCATCACCAAAAGTCCCTAAATTCTTCGTCGGGAAAAAGCTAAAACAGCCCATGGCCCCAAAACTGCCCACCTGTTGTCCCTCCCAGGTGGCCCCAGTGGCTTGGGCGCAATCTTCAATCACAGGAATCCCATACTCTTGGGCCAAAGCCATCAGAGTCGTCATATCCAGAGGGCGACCGAACAAATGCACCGGTAGAATCGCTTTCGGTTGAGTCGTTCCCGACGCCGTTAACAGGGCCGCCAGTTGTGCGAGATCCAGATTAAACGTCTCGGGGTCAATATCCACAAACACCGGCGTGGCCCCAACCGCGCTAATCATCTCCACGGTGGCGATGAAGGTAAACGGGGTCGTCACCACCTGATCGCCAGGGCCAATATCCAGGGCCCGCAGAGCCAAAAACAGGGCATCGGTCCCCGAATTACAACTGACACAATGGTTCGTACCCAGATAGTCAGCAAACTCGCGCTCAAAGGTCATCACGCTCTCGCCACCGATATAGCGTCCCGAGGCCATAACCCGCAGCACCGCTCGGTCTAACTCATGCTTGAGCTGCTGATATTGCTGTGCTAAGTCCAGTAAGGGAATTGAGTTCACTCGCTCAGGTTCAAAAATCTCTCCCCCTAGCATACCGCCTCGCTGAAACCTCTGAACAACTCTGTCAGGGGCAGCCGTAGCTGAAGGTCTTGAGGGGACTGGGAGGGACTGCTGTACTCTGTTAAGTTAATGCCGTCCCTAGGGCAGATGACCTGGTAGTCGAAGTTGCCGATGTCCGATGTTGTTGATAGTACCGATCTCAAAATTGCCCTGGTGCATGAATGGCTCACCCCAGAAGCCACGGGAGGCTCTGAATTGGTGGTGCGGGAGATCCTCAGCCATGTTAGGGCGGATCTGTTTGCCCTGGTGGACTTTGAATCGTCCAATCCCGAGAGTTATCTCTACGGCCGTTCCATTGGGACCAGCTTTATCCAACAGTTACCGCGATCGCGGGCCGGGGTACAAAAGTATTTACCCCTACTTCCCCTCGCCATTGAGCAGTTGGATTTAGGGGACTATGATCTGATTCTCTCCTCCTCCCACGCCGTCGCCAAGGGAGTGCTAACCCGTCCGCAGCAGCTCCATATCTGCTACTGCCACACGCCCATGCGTTACATTTGGGATTTAACCTTCGACTACCTGCGGGAGTCACGGTTAGGGCGGGGACTTCCGGGACTGGTGACTCGTCTGCTGTTGCATCAACTGCGCCAATGGGATGTACTCAGTGCCAATCGGGTGGATTATTTTATCGCCAACTCCCAGCATACCGCTCGTCGCATTTGGCGGTGTTACCGTCGTCGGGCCGAGGTGATTTATCCCCCCGTGGCGGTGGAGCGATTCCCCTTTGAACCCAATAAAGGGGACTTCTATCTGACGGTGTCGCGGTTAGTCAGTTACAAAAAAATTGACTTAATCGTACAGGCCTTTAACCAACTGGGCTATCCCCTAGTGGTGATTGGTAGCGGTCCCCAAGCCAGTCGGTTGCAGGCCATGGCCCAAAGCAACATCAAATTTCTCGGATCACAGCCCAACTCGGTTGTGGAACAGTATATGTCCCAAGCTAAGGCATTTGTCTATGCAGCCTGTGAAGATTTTGGCATTGCGCCCGTGGAGGCCCAAGCTTGTGGAACCCCCGTAATCGCCTATGGGGCCGGCGGGGCCTTGGAAACGGTGCGGGATATCCGTCAATGGGGGGAAACCGGGACAGGAGTTTTGTTTAAGCCGCAAACTGAAACAGCTCTGGTGGAGGCGGTTAAAACCTTTGAGGAACTGCGATCGCGCTTTCAGCCGGAAGTCGCCCGATCACATTCGGTTCGATTTGCCCCTACAATCTTTGAACAGCGTTACCTATCCTATTTAGAACGCTGTTGTCGAGACTTTCAAACGGGTATCCCCAATGAAACCCATGTCCTCTCGGCGGATCCGTTTGCGATCGACTGAAGCCAGATCACGGATATGGCGTTACGATCTCGACTGTGTGTGTGTGTGGTGTGAATGGAAGGAGTACGATGACTGCTAATAGCCAACTGATCTCTGCAAAAGGACTGTGGGCGCTCGTCAAACGGGGAATTACGCCCCGTCTGGCAGACCTACGCCCCCAAGGATTGACCCTGGCAGATGCGAATGGAGCGTTGGGAAAACGCCTCTTTGACATTCTGTTTTCTTCCTTGGTTTTGATTATCTTTTCTCCGGTCTATTTCCTCTTGGGATTCTTAATTCTCTTGAGTTCTCCTGGGCCGATTTTTTATGTTCAAGAACGAATTGGTAAAGACCGAAAACCGTTTGGTTGCATTAAGTTTAGAACCATGGTCTCAAATGCTGACCAAGTTCTCGAAGAACTCTTAGAAACATCTCCCCAAATTCGAGAGGAGTTTCAAGAGACCTTTAAACTCAAAAGCGATCCCAGGATTACCTGGATTGGTCGCTTTTTACGCTTCACTAGCCTAGATGAGTTTCCCCAGTTTTGGAATGTGCTGCGAGGCGATATGAGTGTGGTTGGCCCTCGTCCCCTAATTCGGGAAGAGCTGCCTAAATACGGACGCTATATGGATAAAGTCCTCACCATTCGTCCGGGAATTACCGGATTATGGCAAGTGTCCGGACGCAATGATATTCCCTATGAAAAGCGCGTCAAGATTGATGTGTATTACGTCAACTGCCGCAATGCTTGGATGGATTTTTGGATCGCTATTAAAACCATTGGCGTGATTATTTTTCCCAAGAATAACGGCGCTTACTAGGAGGCTTACCCATCATGAATCCGGTTCTAGCGGTTAATCCTAGAACCTCAGCCTCATGGTGACTCAAGCTGGGTTGGGGTTGGCTGCGGTAACCCCAATCCCCTCACTCCTTTTAACTAAATCTGTTCATCGACTTGCAGTCGACGACGGCTCAAAGCGAGTTGACTCAGGGACAGACCGGGAAAAGATGAGCTACAACGGATGAGGGAGTTTCCCTAAGATCTAGAGTTAAGGATTAGACAATTGTGACAGAACCCAAACGAGCATTAATTACCGGAATTACCGGCCAGGACGGATCTTATCTGACTGAACTGCTGTTAGAGAAGGACTACGAGGTTCACGGCATCATCCGCCGCACCTCAACCTTTAATACTGATCGCATTGATCATGTCTATGTCGATCCCCATAGTGAGGGGGCGCGTCTGTTTCTCCATTATGGGGATCTCACCGATGGCACCACTCTACGGCGCATCCTAGAGGAGGTTCGTCCCCATGAGATTTATAACCTGGGGGCCCAGTCCCATGTACGAGTGAGTTTCGACTCGCCAGAATACACGGTGGATACGGTGGCGATGGGAACCCTGCGCCTCTTAGAGGCAATCCGCGATTATCAACAACGCACGGGGATTCAGGTTCGCTTCTATCAAGCGGGATCTTCAGAAATGTTCGGTAAAGTGCAGGAAGTTCCCCAGAAGGAAACCACTCCCTTTTATCCCCGTAGCCCCTATTCCTGTGCCAAGGTGTACGCCCATTGGCAAACGGTGAACTATCGTGAGTCTTATGATTTGTTTGCCTGTAATGGCATTCTCTTTAACCATGAGTCGCCTCGACGGGGGGAAACCTTCGTAACTCGTAAGATTACCCGTGCCGTGGCCCGGATTGTGGGCGGAATGCAGAAAAAACTATTTCTGGGCAATCTCGACTCGAAACGGGATTGGGGCTATGCCAAGGATTATGTGCGGGCGATGTGGCTGATGCTTCAGCAAGAGACGCCGGATGATTATGTCGTCGCCACCAATGAAACTCATTCAATTCGCGAGTTTCTGGATTTGTCCTTTGGCTATGTGGGACTCGATTGGCATGATTATGTGGAGTTCGATTCTCGCTATCTACGGCCGGCAGAGGTGGATTTACTAATTGGAGATTCTTCCAAGGCCCGAGAAAAACTGGGTTGGACTCCCTCTGTTAGCTTTGGTGAGTTGGTGGCCTTGATGGTTGAGGCGGATTTAGCGGCGTTAGGATTGCCCTCGAAGCAAGCCAATGGCGAAAGCCCGAGCGATCGCGCCTTCATTCGTCAGGAAACGACGAATACGGTGGACTAAGACCGGCTAAGCTTGACGGTGGCTGGGCGGGTACTTGGCCTGCCCTGGCTAGAGGGTGTTGAGATTGATAGGCACTGAGATTGCACTGAGATTGACAGGCACTGAGATTGACAGAGGAAGAGGTTATGGCGGGTTTATCGTTAGCAGACAAGCGCATTGTAGTCACGGGTGGGGCCGGATTTCTCGGCCGTCAGGTGATTGCCCAGTTATTGGCCGCTGGGGCGACGGAGGATAAGATTTCCGTGCCGCGATCGCGCGATCGCGATCTGCGACAACTCCAACATTGTCAGGAGGTCGTCCGGGGTCAGGATATTATCATCCACCTGGCGGCTCATGTGGGGGGCATTGGCCTAAACCGGGAGAAACCGGCGCAGTTGTTCTACGACAACTTAATGATGGGCACTCAACTGATTCACGCGGCCTATGAGGCGGGGGTGGATAAGTTTGTCTGTGTGGGAACCATTTGCGCCTATCCCAAATTTACCCCGGTTCCCTTCCGGGAGGATGACCTCTGGAATGGCTATCCTGAGGAGACGAACGCGCCCTATGGGATTGCCAAAAAAGCCTTGTTGGTGCAACTGCAAGCCTATCGCCAGCAATATGGGTTTAATGGGGTGTATCTCCTCCCGGTTAATCTCTACGGCCCGGAAGATAACTTTAATCCCAGCAGTTCTCATGTGATTCCGGCCCTGATTCGCAAGGTGCATGAGGCCCAACAACGCGGGGAAACGAAACTTCCGGTTTGGGGAGATGGGTCCCCGACGCGGGAGTTTCTCTATTCAACGGATGCGGCCCGGGGAATTGTCATGGCCACCCAGGATTACCATGACCCAGACCCGGTTAATTTGGGAACCCATGAGGAAATTTCCATCCGCGATTTGGTCGAAACGATTTGTGAGTTGATGGAGTTTCAGGGGGAGATTGTCTGGGAAACGGATAAACCCAACGGCCAACCCCGCCGTTGTTTGGATACGCAACGGGCCAAAGAGCGGTTTGGCTTTGTGGCGCAAACCAGTTTCCGGGACGGCTTACGACAAACCATCGCCTGGTATCGAGAACACGCGGATGAGTCTTAAGTTGGGATGTCGCCTCAGGAGTCTCCTGGAGGGTCTAGGGAATCAAATTCTAATTCCGGTTCTAAACCGGGTTGGCCCGAGTCTGGGAGAGTGTCTAAACTCGGTAAGCCAGAGTTGGGAGGGGACTCTAGGGGAGACTCCTCGGGGATAGGTTCAGGGGTGACGGGGAAATCGCCGAAGGGGTTTTGGCGGGGGGTGCGCTCTAGGGGCGACTCCTGACTGGGATTGACCCCTAGGGAGACGCGATCGCCGCCAATAGACCGCAACAAGTCCAGAACCTGAATCACATTGTTGTACTGGGCCATGGGATGGCCAAAGACGACCACTAAACCATCGGGATTCTCGGCTTGATAGGCCCGCAGGCGATCGGGGAGTTCGTCCATGGTTACGGGGTCGCGATCGACAAAAATACGGCCAATGGGGTCAATGCTGACTCGGAACATGTCCCGCATCTGCTGTTGACCAGTGCTGGCCTGGGGTAAACTTTGCTCGATCGCCTGCTGACGGGTTAATCCCACTGCCCCGAGGATGAAAAATGTCAAAATACAAAAGATGACATCCATCAAGGGCAGAATCTCAATATGGGCGTTGTCCTGAACGGCGTCGGTTTGTTTGAGTTTCATAAAACGGGGGGTTGAGTCTGGAGGGGCTAGTCGCTTGAGTTGGTATTATCGTTTGAGGGAGTCTTGGCTGCACCAGGGTCGTCCCCGTTTGAGGAGTCGGGAGCGTGGTGATCGGCCACCGCTGCGGGTTTGAAGTCTACATCAGCTTTAGGGGTCGGTTCGTCCTTGGCTGTTTGAGGTTCCACATCCTGAGGCTGACGTTGGCGTTGAGACCAAAACTGGCGATAGCACAGTTCTAAGGCGTTGCCACTTTTGCGAAATACTTTGGCTTGGTTGACGACAAAGCCTTGAAAGAGACGGTAGAAGCTGAGGCTAATAATAGCGACAATTAAGCCTGTGGCGGTGCTAATGAGGGATTCCCCAATCCCCTGAGTTACCCCCTCGGTGGCGGTGGTGCCTAAATCGCCGATACTAATGGACCCTAGGGATTCAATTAAGCCTAAAACTGTTCCGAGTAAGCCGAGTAGGGGGGCGATCGCAATCACGCCCTCTAAAATTTTATCTCCCCGCCGCATATTGGCTAACTCTTCATCAGCGGAGGCTTCTAGGGCTAACTGAAACAACTCAGGTTCAGGGTTCTCAAGCTGAAGGGGGGCATAGAGAAAGCGAGCAATGGGACTCGATCGCCCCTGACGGGCAACTTCAGCCGCCAGGTCCCAATCTTGCTGGGCCGTCTCTAAGACACGATTGACGAGGGCGCGCTCTTTGGGGAGGACGCGGGCCCAAAACCACAGCCGCTCAAAAATGGTGGCGATGGACAACACCGACAACACTAGCAGCGGAATCATGGCGATCCCGCCTTTCTCAAACAGTTCTAGGATATTCACCCGTTCTTCTCCTACGTTCTCACACTCTCAACACCATGGGGGGCCATGCTTGGAGTCCCACTTCGGTCTAATTTCGGTCAAACCGTCAGAAGGACCTGCTCAGATTCTAGCCAATTTATCTTAAGTCCTAGGCAACGATCTAGAATTAGGGGGGCGTTTCCAAAAATCCTTGATGGTTTGGGTCAATCTCCGTAAACAAGTCCAGGCCTACTGGTCTCAATGGCAAGGGATTCTCATGGCTGGGCCAGGGGTTGCCGTCATGTTACTGCTGTTACGGGGTTTGGGTCTATTACAACCTCTGGAATGGGCGGCCTATGATCGCTTATTTCTACTGCGTCCTGAGAGTCCCCGAGATGACCGCATTCTCATTGTTGGGGTGACGGAAACGGATTTGGAACGCTGGGGGTCACCATTTAATGATGAGACCTTAGCGAGACTTTTGGAAACCTTAGAGGAGGCGGACCCCCGGGCCATTGGTTTAGACTTTTACCGCAATCTTCCTGTTGAACCCGGACATGATCGTCTAGTCGAGCTGTTTGAAACCTCGGATCGGATTATTGGCATTGAGAAACAGGTGCCAGATCAACAGGGGGGGAGGATTGGTCCGCCACCGGTTTTGGCGGAGCGGGGACTGGTGGGGGTGAATGATGTCTCGGTGGATGGGGATGGACGACTGCGACGAGCGTTGTTGTTTTTGACGGATGAGGAGGGCAATTCTCGCCCCAGTTTAGGGTTTCTCTTGGCTTGGCTGTATTTACAGCAGCAGAGAGGGTTTGACCCAGAGGCCCAAGTCCATCCTCAGTATTTGCAGTTGGGGCGGCGGGTGTTTTATCCCTTTGAGGCCAATGATGGGGGCTATGTGCGGGCCGATGCGGGGGGCTATCAGATTTTGCTCAATTTTCGGGGGGGGCCGGGGTCGTTTGAGATGGTCTCTCTGGCTGAAGTCCTCGATAGGGAGGTCAATCCTGAGCGACTCCGCGATCGCGTGGTCTTGATTGGTCCGCTGGCCCCGAGTCTGAATGATTTTTTCTACACGCCTTATAGTCAGAACCTTTGGGGGGGATTGCTGGAAGGGCCTGATCGCATGAGTGGGGTGGAGTTTCAGGCCCATCTCACCAGTCAGGTGATCAGTGCAGCCCTCGATGATCGCCCGTTAATTCGAGTTTGGCCGTCTCTGTGGGAAGCGGTCTGGATTGTGGCTTGGACCTCGGGGGCGGCGGTTCTCTATTGGCGCTTGCGTCAGAGTCGTGGCGGGCTGTTGGTGTTGGTGGGAGGGTGGATTCTCCTGGGGGTGCTGGGCTATGGGGCCTTTTTGTGGGCCTGGTGGATTCCGGTAATCGTTCCCATGTTAGGCCTGGGGGCTGGGGCGATCGTGATGACCAACTATGTGGCTCGCCTGGAACGGGAGGACCGCGCCCTAATGATGCACTTGTTTGGTCGTCATGTGACCTCAACGGTGGCGGAGGAAATTTGGCGACAGCGTCATGAACTGTTACGGGAGGGGCGTTTACCGGGGCGACGGGCTACGGCCACGGTGTTGTTTACGGATATTAAGAATTTTAGTACCTTAGCCGAACAGATTGATGCCGAACCCCTGATGCGTTGGCTCAATGAGTATATGGAGGAGATGGCGGAGGTGGTGTTACGCCATGAGGGAGCGATTGATAAGTTTATTGGGGATTCGGTGATGGCGGTGTTTGGGGTGCCGCTGTTACGGGAGGAGGAGCAGGAGATTGCCAGGGATGCGATCGCGGCGGTACGCTGTGCTTTGGATATGGCTGAGACCCTCCGCCAGTTGAACGAACGTTGGCAGGAGCAGGGGCAGCCGATTATCTCTATGCGGGTGGGAATTGCCACGGGCCCGGTGGTGGTGGGCAGTTTGGGCAGTTCTCAGCGGGAGGATTACACGATTATTGGTGACAGTGTAAATGTGGCGGCCCGCTTGGAGAGTTTTGATAAGTCGGTGGAGGGGGGACTCTGCCGGATTTTGATGAGTGAGTCCACCCATCGTTATGTTCAGGGGCAGTTTCCCGTTGAACTGTTGGGGAATGTGCTATTGAAGGGGCGACAGAAACCGGCGAAGATTTATCAGGTGCGTTCTGAGCCAGAGGTGTTAGGGGAGGATTAGAGGACAAAAAACCGACCGCCGCAGTTGGGCGATCGGTTTTTGGTTTGGAATACCCCCAGGGGAATTCGAATCCCCGTCGCCTCCGTGAAAGGGAGGTGTCCTAGGCCTCTAGACGATGGGGGCG